>CAYQRA010000226.1:0-9372 GCA_964419315.1 uncultured Saprospiraceae bacterium
ACTATGACTTTAATTATGTCGTTTTAGGAGATTCTCTGGCTTTAAAAATAGAAGCTTCCCTTAGGTATATGTGTGAGAAATTAGGGATTGCTACTTTTAAGCCTCGACCTAATGGAATTGTAATGGAAAAAAACTTAGATGACTTATTAGCTGACTTAAAGGACACAGAAGAACACATAACAGGGTTTAATGAAAATGATAGATTTTTTATAAAGTTTGTAATGTCTGAAAAAATGGGACAAAACCTAAGAAACAAAATAGCCCATGGGTTATTGGATATTGATGAATATAGCTTTGAAAATATCGTTGTATTTTTCACCATTTTACTCAGAATTTCAAAGTATAAATTCACATAAAATATGTGGAGGGTAATACCCGTTAAGGTGAAGACTGTATGGACTTTATTGGGCATTACTCTCTGCATTTAGTTCTCACCTCACATTTAACCATTTTTCTTTTCAATAGCAGCTATACCACTTTGAGCCTTGAAGAGTCATCACCCTCCTTCCTTTGCTGCAAAATCATCAACCCAATCTCCTCCGCATTCTGCTCATTATCAATCCCAATATACTGCCGAAGCTGAGATTCAGTAGTATGCCCCGTCATCGGCATAATTTGCGATAAGCGATAGCCCATCCTGTAAAGATTAGTAGCAAAACTCCGTCGGCAGATATGCGAAGAAACAAGGTCATATTTTAAAGCATAATATTTTTCTACTCTTGCTCGTCTACCAATATATTGCTCTACAACCAATACGCGCTCGTCAAATCCAGCAAGCTTTGCCAAATCTTTAAACCCATCATTAAATTTTTGAATAGGCATCTTGGGAGTCTGATAATTGTGTTTTTCTAAAACAGGAATTAACCAGGGAAAGATATTAAGAGGTACTTTGCTAGGTGTATCCGTTTTTGTGGAAATAACGGAGAGGATGGGAATGCCACTCTTCGTTTTATAAAAATTATCAGGTGTGTACAAAGAGAAATCACTATACCGTTGTCCTGTCCCTGCCCCAATCAGACAAATATCCCGAACTTTATTCATCCGGCCGGAAAGCTCTAACCTTGCGAGATGGTTCAGTTCATCGAGATCAAAAACAACCGTTGTACCTTTTGCTTTCTTTTCTGGGATAACCCACCCTGCTCCTTGATAATCAGAATTGGAATGAAGTTTTTTGCGCTTGGCGCGTTCTAAAAATTGCCTTAGGGTTTTTAATATTTTATTCCCATAAGATAGCTGGACATTTCTATCAACTAACCAATCAATCAGTTTTAACCTAAACTCCCAATCAACATCTTCATAGGTAAAGAGTTGTTTTTTGGGAAATTCAGACAAGGCAAACTTTTTCAGAATTGTAGCATACTTTCTAAAAGTTTTAAGACTCCCTTTTTTCATTTTGGTCTTTTCCATTTCTAAAAGTTCCAATTCAAGAAACTCAAAGAAGGTCGGTTTTTTATGCTTCGACTTTGTGCCTTTTATTTTTGCTTTAGGAGGTTTAGGTGCAGGAATCTTTTTGGTTCTAATATCCAATTGCTTTTTAAAAGCTTTTATAGATATAGAATCAGATTCCATGTATACATCAAGGGCGTGACGCTCTAATTCGTTAAGTGCATTTTGAGTAGCAAATAAATCTTTACGCTTGTCTTGAATAACTGGTCTTTGGATTTTCTTATCCCAGTCCTTTGGATGAATATTCAAACCCGTTGAATATTGAAGTTTCTTTCCCCGGTATCTAAAGATTAATAAAATTAGTGTTTCCTTTTCAGCATTAGGAGATTTGAGATTAAATCTTGGTTTCGGTAATTTACCCATGAGTTTAAAGGTTATACCGCTAAATTATACACTGAATTTTTTATCTAGATAGTAGTCGTTTTAGTAGTCGTCTGTGTTCCCGCCTTTTCCAAAATCCAGCTCTTCTCAATTACTTTCTTCTTAAGAAGTGTCTGATTTTCTAGGTTTCAATAGAAAACCCTGGAAAACAAGTGTGTGGTCTTAAACCTTGTGGGACCACAAATACAAACCATAAAACCCTGACAATCAGATGATTGCAGGGTTTTTATTTTTAGTGGGGCTGAATATGGGGACATTTTATTATTCGCAGCAATAAGCTAGTATTCAATAAGTACTAATAAAATTCACCAATTCAGAACTACTTCCATTAAACACATCAAAATCATTCTTGGTATTATGAATCTTATAACTGCTTGATTTTTGCCAAAAAACCCAACCATTCTCCTTCCAGGTGTTTGGAAGATGGGGGCTATCTCCCTGAATGTAATTGGCTATCCAAAGCGCATAAGCTGAAAACACTTCCTTGTTTAGATATTTATTAGCGGTACTGAGATCGGTATATATAATCGGTTTTCGATTAGAAATTTCTTGAACTTTTTTTAAGAATAAAACAAGATCTTTTTGAATGGTTTCTACCGATTGTTTTTGATCAATCCCTCCACCTTCAAAATCAACAATTGGTGCAATATCAGATTTTGTTAGATCCTTAATGCTTTTCATAAAGTGATCCGCTTGAGCATTAGGAGCATCGGCGGTTCTATAAAAATGGTATGCTCCCCTAATAAATTCTTTTTGGCGGATTGCCTCCCAGTTAGATTTAAACTTAGGGTCGGTGTAGCTTATTCCTTCCGTTGCTTTGCAAATAATAAAAGACAGGCTATCCTGCTTTTTATCGAGAAACGCTATTTCATCTCCTTGATATTTAGAAATATCAATTCCATTGGCTGGTAGCGAAGTTTCTTCAAGTAAATCTGGAGTGGAAGTATTGGGTTTGGATTCTGCCTCTTTTGCTGGAGTGTTGTCCTTATTGCTAGAATTAGAATTGTGGGGATTGGATTCACAGGAAATCTGGAAAAAACACACCACGAGTATAAACAGGTAGGCTTTGATTGGGTATCTCATTTGTTTTGTTTTTTGGTTTCTATTTACCGAAGTTGTTTAAAAATTACTTGCTTGCAAAAGGGTCTTTTTCACTTCAAGCAGCAATTTTTGAACAACTTCACCAAATATAAAAACAATGAACAGAAGAGTTTCCAAACTCCTCAAAAAAAAACGTCCCATCCAACTTCAAAGGATGGGACAGCAATCTCCCTAAATCAATCTTAGCGCCGGGACTCAGACCTATTAGTAATAGTCAGTAGAGACCTGGGCAGGCTACTACCGACAACTTACCAGATTTAGGAATCAATAACACGCCCTTTCTAAAAAGGGCCAAATACATAATAAATACCCCAGATAAAAGTGTCCCAATAGATAGTACTACGCGATGTACTGGCTTCAGCCCTCTTCTTCCTTTTTTGGGGATACCTCTTGCTGTGTAAAATACAAATCCACTACGTGCCGGATAAAGTCTTGAACCGTAATCCGAGTGGTCGGATTACGGCTTTTCATTTTCCGTAATTCTTGCTCAATCAGCGGTATCTGATCTTGATAGAATCGTATGGGCGTAGGATTAGAGGTTCTCCTCTTGAAAAAAGAATCAATTGCCATTTTGCAAATCTTTAAATCAATATTATCTTGTACACAATTAGTATAACAAAGATACAACGTTTTACAATAATTACAAAATTTTATAGTAATAATTTTCCGTAAATGAGCGATAAAAAACCTAAATCATTGTTTGTCAAAGCCTTAAAAGACATAAAAAGCACGAAAAAGTTAGGTTATGCAACTATTTCTAGACTCATTGGCATGAATTCTACTAAGATTTACAATATAATGCATAATAAAAGTAGCGCCAAAATAGGTGATATACAAGCATTACTAGTAAATTTTCCAGAATACAAACCTATGTTTAGCGAGATAGAAGGCCTAGATACCCAAGTTATAGAACCCAAATACCATCCTAAAGATCAAGATCTTATATCTATTCTCAATGAAAAAATTGCACTTTACGAAGAAACCAAAACCGCACAACGAGAAACCATTGAATCTTTGAAAGAAGAAATCACTAGACTTAAGGAAATGATCGCTTTACAAAAAAAACTAATAGAAAAAAACGAAAAGATGTAATTCTTAAAAATAAACGTCTCCGTGAGTAGCCTATTATAACAGGGCATTCGTGATAAAAAACATAATAATTCCGTTTTTATTCCCCTCCAACTGCATTTTACTTTATTCTTTCCCAACAATTTGTGCGCTATCTTTTCTACCACCAAAGCTCAAAAAAGTATACCTTCTTTCCCTCAAGCTTTTCCTAAAATTTTAGCTATGTTTAACGAACTATCAAGAAAAAAACTAGTTCCTTTTTCAAATCCAATCCATGGAAACGATCAATCAAAGCTTGGCAACTTTTGCCTCAGCAGTATGGGGATTACCTTTACTCCTTTTACTCGTGGGCGGAGGGCTCTTTTTCCTCCTTTATAGTCGGTTCCTTCCCTTTCGATATCTTGGGCATGCCATACAAGTACTTCGGGGTAAATTCGATGATCCAGATGATCCGGGAGAAATCAGCCATTTTCAAGCTTTGACAACTGCACTTTCCGCGACGATAGGAATGGGCAATATTTCAGGAGTCGCCGTTGCCATTGCTATCGGTGGACCTGGTGCCATTTTCTGGATCTGGGTGAGTGGTTTGATTGGAATGAGTACCAAGTTTTTTACTTCCACTTTAGCCATCCTATACCGTGGCAAGGATTCCGCTGGAGAAATCCAAGGAGGACCGATGTATTTTATCTTAGAGGGTTTGGGGAAAAAATGGAAACCACTGGCCATCTTTTTTAGTCTCGCTGGCCTGATCGGTGCACTCCCCGTTTTTAATGTCAATCAACTGACGCAAGCAATTCAGGATATTTTATTGCAACCGCAAAATATTGAGAATAATTTTTCTAGCAACCTAAGTATCGGTATCAGTCTTGCCCTCCTCACGGCAATCGTTATTTTGGGTGGACTGCAAAGAATCAGTCAACTCGCTTCTAAGCTAGTTCCCGCTATGGTGCTTTTGTATTTTATAGCAGTCCTTACGATCCTTCTTTTAAACATCGAGGAAGTTCCAAAATATTTTATCCTAATTTTTACCGATGCCTTTGCGGCTAATCATTATGGAGGGAGTCCATTTCTAGGAGGAGTCGTGGGCGGTTTGATTTTACTTGGTATTCGACGAGGTGCTTTTTCGAATGAAGCAGGAATCGGTACCGCGCCAATGGCGCATGGGGCAGCCAAAACTTCAGAACCTGTTCGCGAAGGATTGGTAGCAATGCTTGGCCCAGCGATTGACACCTTAATCGTTTGCACCTTGACGGCTTTGGCAATTTTGGTTACCGGAGTTTGGCAATCTTCTGACGCCAATGGCGTGAGTCTTACCGCAGCTGCTTTTAGCAATACGTTTTCTAGTGCAGGCAATTATTTACTCCTCATTTGTGTTGCTGTTTTTAGTATCTCTTCTTTGTTTTCTTATTCTTATTATGGCAGTAAATGCGCCTCTTTCCTGTTTGGTGCTCAACACAAGCATTTCTATAATTATTTCTACATCGCCAGCATCGTCATCGGAGCTACCTACCCTTTGGAATCCATGCTCAATCTAATTGATGGCTCTTTTGCCTTAATGGCAATCCCCACCATGACTGCGACCTTACTTTTGTCGCCGAAGGTGATGAAGGAAGCAAAAGCATATTTTTCAAAACTAGAAAAAAAGAGGTCTTAGAAGCTGATTGCATTCAAGAAACGTGGACCAATAAGTAATCCTACGCTTATTAAGTCACTAAACTTGGTGCTATTATTGAATTAGCACTATAGAATCCTTTTCCCATTTTGATTCTCCCATAAAAACTAAATTTCTACCCTATGATTTTTTTAAATTCCAAAGCAAAACCTTTCTTTTTCCTTAGCCTAATGTGTCTCTTTTTTTCGATTCAATTATCCGCTCAGACAGATGAGACTCCCGACGCTTATTATAAATGGAAAAAAGATAAAACGGATTTTCAAAATGGTTATGTCGTTTTGATATCAGGTAAAAGGATGGACGGAAACATTTCCCTTATCCTCAAGAATGGCAGTCTAAAAGAAATTAAATTCGAAGGAGATGGCAAAGAAATCAAACTTCCAGCAGCAAGCGTTTCTGCTTATGGCCTCAATTCAACACCCGTAATCAACGACTCTCCTGAAGACCTTTACAAATGGCGACCAGATGCCATCGTGATGGGAAAGGTGGTCGCTCAGACAAAACCTCGACAGGGCTATGCCATCTTAGGCAATACAGGCCAACGGGTCAGTGGTAAGCTTCAGTTGAAAAAAGTAGAAGGAAAGCTCGATTTGATAAAAATTGATTCAGAAAAATATACCCCAGATCAAGTCCGCAATTATGGCTTAGAAATCACGATTGCGGAACTCAATAAAGAGGGTAGTAAAATTCACAAACATGAAGGCAAGAATTTCTATCCTGGAACGCTGACTCTAGCCAGTGGAGAAGTCAAATCTGGGATACTTGCTTTTAGACAAAGTGAATTAATCAACGATATGAAACCTGCTGCTGGCCCACAATACTCCTATGTTTATTATGCCGCAGATCAAACTAGTTTTGTCAATGGATACCATTCGGAAATCGCCATTGAAGTCACTCAAAATATCAACGGAAAAGAAATTCGATATCAGTATTTTGATGGCCACTTTATTCCAATGGGGGCTTTGGAAAACCTAAGCTTTAAAGATAAGACTCGGGAATTCCAAACAGGTACCATTACACTCTTTAATGGAGAGCAAAGAAAAGGAAAAATTGCACAAATAAAATACTTTGGTACTTTCTATACACCTGCCATCAACTTTATGGATGAAACGGGTTTGGTAACTTCTTACGAGGGAGATGAGATCGATTCTTTCACCCAAATTCTTGCAGGAAAAGAAACAGATTTTTTTGCTGTATCTGGGGTCTTTGTTGAAAAGATGTTTGATGGTAAAGTATTCCAATTGTATCGCAATCCTTTCCCTACGACAGAAAATAAATTCTTAAATGGTCTTGCACAAGGAGCAGCCACGGCAGGAACTTCTATTGCAGCCCACGCTATTTCTAAAAAAGAAGCGGAGAAGAAAGGTTACCTCGGAGCAGGAATCCATGAAAAAATAGCTGAAGCGAGTTTAGAGGAATTGGATCAAATGGAAGGAGAAATCCAAGCTTATGTCAGTAGTTTAGGAAATGATGAGGCTTCTAAGGAATTAAAGAAAACTTTAAATAAGCAATTGGTAGCCGTACACACTGCTTCTCTAAGTCGAGAAATCGGACAATCTGCTGGACCGGGTATCAAGAAAAAAGAATGGGTCATCTATAATCTTCAATCCAACACGGAGACGATTATTTTAGAAGGTAAATATAAAAAACAAGTAGAACATTTATTGATGGGATGCTATACCTACTTGGGGCTCGAAAAATCTCAGCAAAAGACTTATACTAAGTTTGGCAATCTTACTCAAGCAGTAGCGATGCTTGATGAGTGTTTTTAGAATTTAAATGGAGAACTACAAACGAGTACTCTGGATATTAAATCATCCTTATGGACAGTCGCTATATGAGTTGCCTTATCTTCGCATTGTACTTAAAAAATCAGTTTTAAAAAAATCAAAAAACAACTGAGTGCACTTTATACTTTATTATTCCAAAAGGAAAATAATACCATTGACTTAGATCTTGGTTTTAGACTTTTAGAAACTTGCGAAATTAAAAACGAGAGTAACTCTAGAAATCTCTGACAAAGCAATACCGACTATAAAATCACTCCGTAAAAATCTTACATTTTAAGTTCCCAAAAAAACTTCTTACATTTAAGAAATATTTTTTATTCACCTAAATCAAAACTATGGGTAAATTAGATGATGCCTTAGAGCTTTACACCAAAGAAATGACTGGCAAACTTGGTATGAAAAAAGTAGATGCTCCTCTTTTGAAAGCAGCTGCTAAAGCTTGTGGACCGGCACTTTACAACAACAACTCTTCTAAGGTTGCTTGTTCTGACAAATCCGAACTAGAAACCATTAAGAAAAACTTTCTCATCAAGAAATTGGGACTCAAAGATACACCTAAACTTGACGAAGGACTCAAAGCCGTTTGTACGGAAATGGGTAGCAGAAATCGCAATAAGTACCGTGCGATTTTCTATTATCTTTTGATCAAAAAGTTTAGAAAAAGTGCGATGTTCAAATAATGAAGAACATACCTTGACTTAAAAAAACGGGCAAGCCAAATCATTTGGTTTGCCCGTTTACATTTCAAAACAAGAAATAATTGATCGATCAATTACTTTTTCTTTTTCTTTTCAATGGCTTTTTATTTTCTTTCTTCAAGCATTCTTTTTTCCTCTTGAATCATCCCCCTTCTAAATTCTTGATATTGTATCCATTGCTCTGGAGAAAGTATATTTCTAATTTTCTCTTCGCGCTCTAAAGCTCGCTTAGGTTGTTCCGCTAAAAAATTTTCATCGGTTTCTTTTTTTCGTTCTTCTCTAACGGCAAACTCCATTTCAATCTGCTGGATAGCAATCATTTGTTCTGATGTGATATCAAATACTCGTTTTTCAACTTCGCTATTTTGAGCAGTCGCTAACTTTACATTTGGGTCTACCACATTTTGAGCAAACAAGGAATTAATAAGACATAAGAAAACTACCGTTTTTACAATTCTAAGAAATACCATTAGCTGTAATCGTTTTTTGAAGAAAAAAGAGGTCTCGCTAAAGGGGCATCTATTTCTATGCCAGAATACTTTTCTAATTTGTACTGAAGAAAAAATCTAATTCAACTTAACTACTTCCTAATGCTCGCTTAGGCCTTCTAAAAACTCCGGCTTTACTTCTTCCGTCAACCAGACTCCATTTTCAGAACAGTAAAAAAGATGTCCTTGCGCTTGCATCTCCTTTGCTCGGACAAGCAAAATTTTAGGTTTACCATACCTTTGTCCGACATTGAGTGCGGTTGCTTTATCTGCCGAAAGGTGAACGTGATGCCTTTGCCTCTTTTGTAGCCCTTTTTTAAAAATAGAGATCAGGTTACGCTCCGCAGTTCCATGATAAAGTATTTCGGGCGGTTCAACGGGAAGGTAAGCCAAATCCACTTTAATGCTATGTCCTTGATTGGCTCGGATACGCAAACCATCTTCACTGAAAGCAAAGCGCTGTTTATCATTGCGCGCTACCACTACTTCCAACAATTTTCGATCTAAGCGTATTCCATTCAACTTAAAATTCTCTAGTAAGTCAGTTACCACACACCAGCCTTGTGAATCGAGTTGTAAATCAAATTTTTCTGGGCGATGTCTCAGCACCAAGGAAAGGGTTTTACTGATGCGTTTTATTCTATTTGGGGTCATTTTTATTTTGTTTAATAACGAAGTTGTTTTGTAATTAACCAAAAGAGGTTAATTGAATGATGAAAAGTTATTTG
>CAYQRA010000227.1:0-9338 GCA_964419315.1 uncultured Saprospiraceae bacterium
AGAACCATAAATTACTGATTTTCAACCTAAAATAAATTTTAAACATGCTCTAAGAAATTAAATAACGTAGTATTGGATTAGCGTCTATTTTAAAAAAATTATTTCTTGTCTTATTCCATCTCGCATATTACTCAAATCATTGAAGCTCAACCATTGGCTCCATTAAAGGGGGATGCCTCCATCAAACACCTTTTGCTGGACAGTAGGAATCTGACTTTCCCAAAGCACAGTTTATTTTTTGCTCGTTCGGGGAATAGAAATAATGGCCATGATTTTATCGCTGATCTTTATCAAGCAGGCTTACGTAATTTTGTCATTACTCAAGATATAGACCCTACCTCTTTCCCCGATGCTAACTTCCTAATGGTAGAAAATGGCTTATTGGCCTTACAAAAAATAGCGGCCCACCATCGTTCCAATTTTTCATTGCCAGTCATTGGTATTACGGGCAGTAATGGAAAAACCATCATCAAAGAATGGCTCTTTCAACTTTTGCAGAAAGATCATAGCATCGTGCGAAGTCCCAAAAGTTATAATTCGCAGATTGGCGTTCCTTTATCCGTTTGGAAAATTGAAGCGGAACATAGCTTGGGTATTTTTGAAGCAGGGATTTCTCAAAGACAAGAGATGGCTCTTTTGGCTCCCATCATTCAATGCGACATTGGTTTGTTTACGAATATTGGTGCGGCACATAGCGAAGGCTTCGCCTCGGAGGAAGAAAAAATCAGCGAGAAAATACATTTATTTAAAAATGCCCATACGCTAATTTATTCCGTCGATCATCCATCCGTCCAGCAACTCCTTGCTGCGCAAAAAGGGAAAAAACATTTTCGTTGGTCTCGTACCGGCTTGGCGGCAGAATTACAAATCACGCGTGTTGATCGCCAACACCAGCATACCGTTCTAAGTGGAATTTTTGCAGGTAAAACTTACAATATATCTATTCCTTTTAGTGATGAAGCGGCTATTGAAAATGCCATTCATTGCTGGGCGATCCTTTTGTTTTTAGGAAAAAATCCTGCAGTGATTGCTCAAAGGATGAAACATTTGGAAGCGGTGGGCATGCGTTTGGAACTCAAAACAGGGATCAATAATTGCCTCTTGGTCAACGATAGTTATAATACCGACCTGAATGCTTTGGCTATTGCGCTAAATTTTCTGGAGCAGCAAGGTCTTGGTAAAAAGCAACATTTAATCATTTCGGATATCTTACAGAGTGGACAGCAAGCCAAGGATTTATATGGCAAGGTAGCTCAGTTATTGGCAGAAAAAAACATCAAGCGACTAACGGGTATTGGCCAAGAAATCCAATTATTAAAAAAGCAATTGCCCAAGTCTATCAACAGTCAGTTTTTTGCAAATACGGATCAGTTTTTAAATCAATTGCGCAACGAAGATTTCCAAAACGAAATCATTCTCATCAAAGGTGCTCGGCAATTTGCCTTCGAACGCATTGCGAATCGACTTGCTCGGCAAGTACACCAAACCGTTCTGGAAATCAACCTCAGTGCGATGATCCACAATTTGAATGTCTACAGCAATTACCTAAAAGGCCGCACAAAAATCATGGCGATGGTCAAAGCTTCTGCATACGGTAGTGGAAGTCATGAAATTGCGCGTATGCTGGAATATCAAAAAGTCGATTACCTCGCAGTAGCTTACAGTGACGAAGGCATCGACCTAAGAAAGGCGGGAATCAAAACCCCTATTTTAGTTTTAAACCCAGAAGAAAATACCATAGATGCGCTGATCCGTTATCGACTAGATCCAGAGGTTTATAGTTTGGAAAGTTTGGAGCGATTGATTCGCCATTTACCCGATGATGCTTCGATAGTCAACATCCACCTTAAGCTGGAAACCGGGATGCATCGACTAGGTTTTGAAGCTACCGATATCGTCCCCATGTTGCAGTTATTAAAAAGTCATCCTCAATTGCACGTTCGTTCCATCTTCTCTCATCTAGCTGCTGGTGACAGTGAAGCGCATGATGATTTTTCTGAAAGTCAAATTCAGCTCTTTCAACAATTGGCAAAAAAAATAGCGGCTGGCCTTGGCTACCAACCTCTACAACATATCCTCAATAGTAGTGGCATTAGTCGATTCCCACAATACCAGATGGATATGGTTCGATTAGGTATTGGGATGTATGGAATAGATAGCACTGGCCTTATCCAAGAGAAACTCGAAACGGTTCATACGCTCAAATCAAGTATCTCGCAGATCAAAACCGTCGCTGCGAAGGAGAGTATTGGCTATAGTCGAAATGCTAAAGCCCATCGAAACATGCGGACCGGCACCATTGGTATTGGATATGCAGATGGCTTACTGCGGTCTGCAGGCAATGGCAATTATTCCGTAATGATTCGAGGCAAGAAGGCGCCCATCATTGGCAATATCTGTATGGATATGTGTATGGTCGATCTCACTGAATTGCCGGATGTTGAAGTTGGAGAGGAAGTTCTTTTATTTGGAGCGGAAATGCCTGTTCAGGAATTGGCGAAATGCCTAGGAACCATTCCCTATGAGGTTTTTACCAATATCTCTAGCCGAGTCAAACGTATTTATTTCCAAGAATAGATTTTTTGTTGGAATGGGGATAAATGTCCTTTGTAGGGAACGATGTAAGATAAAAGCCCAATAAATTAGTTAATACTTTAATGCGTTCTCTCGACCTTGATTCGCGCCTTATCCAACAGATTTTCAAGACAAACTATAATATTCTTGACCTCCTGCTTATTTTGAGTGGCGGGATTTAGCAAATTGACAATAATCCTCCACTTTAGATACTATTTCCCGCCTAAAAATTGTTAATTTTGCAGGGTTTTAAAACAGATTAAATGTAATTGAAAATAAAGTCCTATTAACGAAAGACATCGGACTTATTTTTTCAACTCCATTTAGAGCATGTTTAAATTTCTATCAACTGAAAACCAATACTTTACGAACCTGACTTCGAAATAATGAATTCATTTAGCTCGCTAAACTCATTAATTATTTCTTCCTCAGAACCATAAATTACTGATTTTCAACCTAAAATAAATTTTAAACATGCTCTAAACTAAAACGCTTGGAGAAATTATTCTCCATTTTTTTAAAAAATTAATATTACTCATGTTGAAGAGAATTTTTGCAACAATCGTGTTTATTTCAATTCTGGTAAGTAGTTATGCCCAGAAAGATCCAGTATTGTTTTCTGTCGAGGGCAGTCCCGTAAACCTTTCAGAATTTGAATATATCTACGCTAAGACGAATGGTAAGAAAGCTGATTTTTCTCGTGCTTCTTTACAGGAATACCTAGACTTGTATAAAAAGTTCAAACTTAAGGTAAAGCGAGCTAAGGATATGAAATTGGATACCATTCCTAGCCTACAGCAGGAGTTAGCGGGTTATCGACAACAATTGGCCAACTCTTACCTTACCGATAAAGAGGTAACGGATAGATTGGTTAAAGAACTTTATGATCGCAGCCAAAAAGATATTGACATGAGTCACATCATGGTAAGTATCAATGGACTTCCCAATCCTAGCCCTTCCGATACTTTAGTGGCTTATAATAAAGCCATGGACTTACTTAAGCAAATCAATGCAGGAGCATCCTTTGAGCAAATCGCCAAAACCAACTCTGTCGATCCTTCGGCCAAGACCAATAGCGGTCGCTTAGGTTTTCTGAGCGCTCCACTTCCAAAAGGATTTTATAATTTGGAAACTGCCATTTACACTTTGAAAAAAGGAACCATGACTGGCCCTGTTAGAACGGATGCTGGTTATCACCTTGTAAAAGTTCACGGAAGTCGGGTAGCTCGTGGAGAGATAGAAGCAGGACACATCTTGATTCGTACCAATGGCAAAACAGATGCAGATCGTTTAACCAAAAGTTTGATTGACAGTTTGCATAAAGCCTTAATTGCAGGTGCTGATTTTGAGACATTGGCCAAGACCCACTCTCAAGATAAAGCGACTGCTTCGAAAGGTGGATACATTGGATTTTTTGGAATCAACCGTTATGATCGTGCTTTTGAAGATGCCGCTTTTAGGTTGAGTAAGGATGGAGAATTCTCTGAACCTGTAAAATCTAAAGTCGGTTGGCACATCGTACGTCGAGTTAGTAAAAAATCAGATGAGAAATATGACCTAGCTAAACGTAGATTAGAAAGCAAAGTAAAAAAAGACACGCGTTTTGAGCTAGCCAAGAAATCTATGATCACTAGAATCCAAAAAGAAAGTGGTTTTACACAAAACGTAGCTGCGCTCAACACCTTTGTGGGGAGTATAGGAGAAGACTTTTTAAGTCATAAATGGAAATCAGCTAGTCAATCCGACGAGGCTTTGATTTCTTTTACGAGTACCGATAAAAATTATTCGGTAAAAGATTTTGCCAGATTTTGCCAAAAATCTAGTCGCAAGCGTATCCGTGGCAAAGGAGTGAAAGGTAAAACAGCCGCTAGTGTTGCCCGAGAATTATACGACGCTTATGTCATGGAAAGTACGCTGAGTTATGAAGAAACTCAATTGGAGAAAAAATATCCTGAGTTCCGGTTTTTAATGCGAGAATACGAAGAAGGTATCCTTTTGTTTGAAGCTACCAAGCTTTTGGTTTGGGACAAAGCTTCTCAGGATTCTGTTGGACTACAAAGCTACTTCGATAAGAACCGAGAAAACTTCATGTGGAAAAAAAGAGCAGAGGTTACTATTTTTACCGTAAAGCAAGAAGGGCAAAAGCAATTGGCAAAAATCAGAAAGTTTGCCAAGAAAAATGATGCGCAAGCAGTGCTTGATAAATTCAACACCGCCGATAATACCATTGTGGCTTTTACCAACAAAACGATAGAACAAGGAAAAGATGCAACACTTGATGGCATCACTTGGTCCTCAGGACAGATCACGGATTCAGAAATCAACAATCGCAATAAGAGCTCGAATTTTTCTAAGATCGATAAAGTATTGCTCCCTGCGCCTAAGACTTTAAAAGAGTCTCGTGGTTATGTGATTGCGGACTACCAAGATTTTCTAGAAAAGGAATGGATCAGAGAATTAGAATCCGCTTATAAAATCAAAGTCAATAATAAAGTATTTGAGAAAATGGTGAAAAAATAATTTCACCGTAACATTAAGCGGAATTAGAGCATGTTTAAATTTAGTTTTTCTTAAAAAATCAGGAACGGACCTCAATTATCCGTTCCTGATTTGTATAACAAGCAATGCGGAATAAATAATATGAGTTTTAATTTCCCCCACCAAGTCTGGTTGATTGGCCTTTGCCTAATGCTGCTTGCCGCTTGTAAAACGGACTCCACAGAAGCAGAGAAAGATAAAGTCTTACTTGCTAAAGTATTCAACAAACCCTTGTATTTATCGGAATTAGAAGGCATGGTTCCTATGAGTAGCGGAGCGGAAGACAGCAGTATGATTGTCAATGCTTATGTAGAAAGATGGGTGCGGGAAAGCCTATTGATGCATGAGGCAGAAAAAAATATTCCAAAAGATTTAAACATCGACGAACTAGTTAGGGACTATCGAGCCTCTTTAATACGACACAATTATGAAAAACTCATTGTCGAAGTCCAACTAGACTCCACGATCAATGAATCGGAGCTTCAAGAATATTACGAAAACAATAAAGAACAGTATATTCTAAAAGCGCCAATCGTAAGGTGTCATTTTATCAAACTCCCTGAAAATCCAGAAGGACAAGAGGAGTTAGAAGCATTGTGGAATCAGCAAGAGGAAACATCTTATACCCAATTATTGGATTATTGCAACCGATTTGCTAATCTTTACATGCTAGATGATAGTACTTGGTATCGAGCACCAGACCTCATCAGTCAGCTCCCCAAAGGAAAAGTTCGAGAAAGCGAACTCAATAAAGGAAGAAATTTTAATTTTAGCCACGATGGCTATCGCTATTTATTGCGCATTAAAGAAGTCGCGCCGAAGGGTAAGACCGCGCCGATTTCTTATGTTTCAGACCAGGCCACAAAAGTGATTCTCCACAAAAGGAAATTAAAACTTTTGGAAGAGAAGAAAGAAGAGATTTACCAAAGAGGTTTGCAGATGAAGAATATTGAAATTTATCACTAAGTACATCGTACAATAAAGGTAGACTTCGCCTTTTGGCATTTTATAATAGAAGTTTTAAAAAATAAAAAAATAGTTCATGAGAAATTTGATTCTAATTTTCGGCATCCTGCTTTGTATTGGGCAATTGACGGCTCAAGATCGCGAGATCATAGACAAGGTATTAGGAACGGTCGGTGGCGAAGTCATTTTACTTTCTGAAGTAGAAGAACAATTTGCTTTACTCAAGCAACAAAAAGGGGCTTTGGATGATGGCGAACGTTGTTTTATCATGGAAAGTCTGATTGCCTCCAAACTCCTATTGAACCAATCAAAGCTCGATAGTATTGAAGTAACCGAAGCAGAAGTCGATCAGCAATTGGATGCTCGGATTCAAAACATCCTGGCCTATATGAATAATGACATCAGTCAGTTTGAAGCCTATTATGGCCAATCGGTCAATGAAGTCAAAGAAGGCTTTCGGGAAGATTTGCGGAATCGCTTATTGACAGAAAGAATGCGTGCGGCAGTGATCGGAGATGCCTCCGTTACGCCTTCGGAAGTTAAAAGTTTTTTCGCCCGCATCCCATTCGACAGCTTGCCGTATTTCAATTCAGAAGTAGAAATCGGAGAGATCGTATACCAACCCAAGGTCAATCCAACACAAAAAGAACTTTCGCGGAAAAAGCTGGAAGGTTTGCGCCAACGTATTGTAGAAGGCGGAGAAGACTTTGCAGAACTCGCCAAAGTTTTTTCGGATGATCCAGGATCTGCTCGTTTGGGAGGAGATTTGGGAATGCAACAAAGGGGCACTTTCGTTCCAGAATTTGAAGCGACCGCTTATGGCTTGTCGGAAAATGAAATTTCAGAAATCATCGAAACAGAATTTGGTTTTCACCTTTTGCAATTATTAGAACGCCGGGGAAATAATGTACATGTTCGACACATTTTAGTTAAGCCAGAAATCACCCCTGATGATTTATTAATGGCACAAAACAGATTAGACAGTATCCGAACCCTTTTGGAAACGGATTCCATTTCTTTCTCCCTAGCCGTCAAACGCTTTTCTGATGACAAGCAACAAAGTTATAATAACGATGGCTCGATGCTAAATCCTCAAACTGGAACCACCTTTTTTGAAATTGGTGATCTCGATCCGGACATTTATTTCACCATTGATACCATGAGCGTCGGCGGCTACTCCTCTCCCATTGCCTTCGAAAAACAAGGAGGCGGAAAAGCGTACCGCATCATCTTACTAAAAACACAAACAGAGCCTCACAAAGCCAGTCTAGACCGAGATTATTCTAAGATCAAAATGGCGACTTTGGAAGAAAAGAAAAATAAATTTATTGGCGATTGGGTCATCGAGAAAATGGGTTCTACCTATATCCACTTCGACGAAAGTTATAGTACTTGTCCGAATTTGCAAGTTTGGGATACGAACTAGTTGTTGATTTCCATAGGAGATTTAAAAAAGCCTTTCCGATGATATTGGGAAGGCTTTTTTGGTGTTTGGTTGGGGCTTAATTAATGAGGTTCTGCTAATTATTTTTTCGACCCAAAGAATCATTACCCTAAAAATCATATTCTCGATTTTCAACTATTGATTTCAACCTTTTCCAATCACAGATCATTTCTATTTTTCTAATAGAACAAAATTCTAATACTTTCTTGTTTTCATTAAAAGTGAAAAAATAACAGCAGCAAATTTATAAAAACACTTTTCATCCTTATTTTTCTGAAGAGGTAATACCAGTGGGTCAGTGCCAGCAAGTCGAAACGAACAGCTTGATTCAAAATATTCAGGTCGGTTCCAACAGGGGCCGTATTCAATTCGATTCAATTATCCAAAATATAAAAAGTGATACAAGAACGTTCCTGTATCACTTTTCAAAGTTTATTTTCTATAAGTTACATTTTTTCATTTATTTAGTCTCCAAATTTGAAATAGTTGTAGCTAAATCTTACCGGATCCATATCATCTTGTAAATAAATGCCTGTTTTGAAGTAGAAAGAACCGTCTACATCTAACCACTTATTATCCCCACTGATATTATCCAAGTCCCAAGTCTTGGTTTTGGAAGAGCCTGTCGTGTAGTTTTTTGCCCACAGTTTGATCCGATTCCCTGACCCAAGAATTGTCATTTGAACTACGAATCGATCTCCTTCATTAATAGTCCACATATCATCATCATCGTAATTAACTTGATTTGAAGATCCATAATATCTATCTGCGATTTTCCAACCTAATTTACCATTTTTTACGATAACTCGTAAAAACGGTCTTTCGGAATCAGGATGTCTATTATGAACTTGAGCTATGGTAAACTCACCTGAACTAGGAAAATCCTCTAATAAACCGCGAAATTTTAAATACGATTGATCATTTAGGTAGGTGTTTTTATTAGATCCAAGTTTTAATTCTACTCTTTCACCGTCGTCATCCGGACCGGTTATAA
Source organism: uncultured Saprospiraceae bacterium (assembly GCA_964419315.1). Classification (GTDB taxonomy): domain Bacteria; phylum Bacteroidota; class Bacteroidia; order Chitinophagales; family Saprospiraceae; genus CALLVY01. The sequence goes on from CAYQRA010000227.1 coordinate 8,517, forward strand.
CCATCCATCCACCGCAAGTATTGAATACGCCCGGCCAACATGCATTATTGCTAGTTGCACTTAAATCGTTATCAACACTACCATAATCCCTTTCAATTATAAAATGACTTAAAGTGTATGCATCATGCGGCATGGGGTTACAATCGTCACAAGCGGCTCTTTCTACAGCAGCTTCACCAAGCATTTCACTAGCATATTTTTCCTCTTCGGCATCAAGGATAGCTAAATCATCTAGGGGACCTAAATCAGCTGGGGGAGCTAAATCAGTTGATATTTCCTCAAATGAATTTGATTTTTCACAGGAGACAAAAACAAGCATTGTTAGCAAAAGCATTAAGCTCAAAAATTTGAATTCTTTCATGTTTTTTTCTGTTTTATTAGTGATTGAATGATTTGAATATTAAACTTTTTACATACGAATGAATTAATGAAGACATTAACGAAAATAAAATTGGTTGACCATTTTTTGACTGACCAACAACTGGTCGACCAATTTACTTCAGCAAAAGAAAGATTTTAATTTTGTAATAACAAATTAATTCCTCTTTTTTTTTGGAAAAAATCCAATTCAGTGTAATAAATATCTGTTGGGGAAAGTAGCCTTGAATTTTGGTTTAGTGCCTTCTTATAAATGAAATTGTGTTGAATCTCACTAATTCATTATCTAACAAAAGACAGCCAACTGAAAGCTGTTGACTTTAAAACTCAACTCCCATTACTAAACCGCCCTACATTATCTGGCTCCCTGATCGCCGAGCATGAAAAAAATAAACCCGAGCAATTGAAAAAACAAGGATCAAATAAACCTACGGAGTTGAGCGG
>CAYQRA010000228.1:0-9318 GCA_964419315.1 uncultured Saprospiraceae bacterium
AAGGGCTACCTTCAAGATAGCCCTTAGCTTTTCCCAAGAAAAGGCTAAAAAACAAAAAAGGTAGAATAGACACTCCAATCAAGAAAGCCAGCCCAAAGAAAAGAAAAAAATTATTTCCCAAAATAATTTCATCTCATGCAACGCTTTCCTTTTTCAGCTTATTATAAAGGTAAGGACGTCCTCTTTTATTTATTAACTTAAAGGAACATAGACTAACAGTCTTCCTCCAACAATCAAAAAATAATGAAAAAATTATCCTTACTCTTTCCCATAATGATCCTCTTGGTTTTTTCCGCTTGCCGCAAAGACTCTGAAGTCACTATGATCGAAGAAGACAATCATACACCTATTATACTCGAAGGATATGAACCTGTTGTTGAAAACATCATTTCCTCCGTTAGCGGAATAATCGTTGATCAAACAGGAGCGCCATTAGAAAATGTAAGGCTTAGTCTTGGAAACAATACCTCCATGACTGACGTTTTTGGAACCTTTAGATTTGAAGACATTAGCATGAATAAAAAAGGGACCTTTCTTAAAGCCGAAAAGGACGGTTACTTTATGGGCGGACGAAGATTTTATCCACGAGTTGATAATAAGAGCCGAATCAAAATTGAATTAATGGAACTGGATTTTAGCGAATCTTTTAGCAGCAAAGATGGAGGCACCATTAATGTTGCTGGAGATGGAGGAACTATTGTATTTCAACCCAATTCTATTGTTGACAATGCGGGTACAAGCTATGAAGGAAACGTGGCGATAGCTACAACTTGGTTAGACCCAACGGCTCCTCAAACCTTTTCTCAAATGCCCGGAGCACTACAGGGCGTCAATACAGATAATGAAGAAGTAAATTTGATTACCTATGGAATGATCGGAGTAGAACTAAAAGGAGATAATGGAGCAGAACTAAATATTGCAGAAGGATCTACGGCAGAAATAAGACTAAAAGTTCCACTCGCTTTACAAAGTACCGCACCAACAGAAATACCCCTATGGTCTTTCAATTACGAATACGGAATTTGGGTAGAAGAAGGAAGTGCTAAATTGGAAAATGGATTTTATATCGGAGCGGTCAGTCACTTTTCTTTTTGGAATTGCGATGACTTTATCGACCTCGTTGATTTTGAGTTAACGATAGTCGAGGAGGACACTCAGATTCCTTTAGAAAATATGCAGGTCGTTATTAACATCGTTAGTTCAGGAGCTTCTGGCTCCGGCTTAACCAATGTCGATGGTTTCCTTTCTGGCTCTATTCCCGCCAATGAAATCCTAAGCGTTAAAATTTTATCTCCTTGTGGAGAAGTCTTACATATCGTAAACGTAGGGCCTTATACCAGTGATGCCATGATCGGAAATATTGCCGTTCCGAGTGGTACAAATTCGGTGACCATCAGAGGAGAAATACTAGGCTGTGGAGCCAATCCTGTTTCCGAAGGAATGGTCTTGGTAAAATTTGGAAATCAATTTCAATCTTACCCAGTTAGCAGCAATCCATTTACTATTTATACAGCTGTTTGTCCGGGTATCTCAGAAATCGAAATAATCGTTGGCAGCTTAGAATCTTATCTACAAAGTGAATCCATCACCGTTCCGGTGACTCCGATCATTGACATTGGGGCAAATGCAGCTTGTACAGAACCCTTATTGGGCTTTTTCAAAGTTACCATAGAAGGAACGACTCGTTATTTCCAAATTAATGATACCCGACAATTGCCGGACACCCTAACGCCTTTTGTCAATTACATCAGTTTTTTAAATCAGCCAAATGTACCGGTTGGAGATACTCTTCGTGGACAGATAGCATTCACCAATAGTACGGGAATATTTGTGACAGGAGATTATTCGATGGCTAACTCTATTGATCTCATACATGATACAGAAAATGGATGGTTATTCAATAATAATTCTGGTTCATTTGATAGCTTCACCTTGGATGAATACGGCCCTTATATTGGAACCGTCATTTCTGGACACATGTCTGGGACATTGTACAATAATTATGGTGGACAATCCACTCCAGTGTTTGTGGAAGCTGAATTTAGAACGCTGCGGAAACAAAACTAGCAAAGCTTAGAAACGAAGAAAATCAATGTTGAATTCCGAACAAACATTAATTGCCAACTGCCAACAAGGAGATAAGAAAAGTCAGTATCTCTTGGTCAGCAAATACTCGGGCATGCTTTTGACCGTCTGTCGAAGGTATGCCCGAGATGAGGCAATGGCGTATGATGTATTGCAGGAGACTTTGATTTTGATTTTTAAGAATATTGACAAATACCAAGCTACCGGATCATTTGAGGCTTGGATGAAAAAAATTGCGATCAATGCTTCGCTTCAATGGATTGGTAAATCTTATTTTCGAAACGAATATTCTACCGAAGAATTTGCAGAAAATAATTGGCAAGATCCTGCGATTTTTAATTACCTCGCTAAGGAAGAAGTCATCCATCACATCCAGCAATTACCTGATGGTTATAGAATGGTCTTGAACCTGTATATCCTAGAAGGAATGCGACACAAAGAGATTGCAGAGCTGCTAAACATCTCCGTCAACACTTCTCGTTCTCAACTTTTAAGAGCTAGAAAAAAACTGATTGAGCAAATGAATGATTATCCCAAAAAAGCTTCGATATGAAAAAGCATCCGTTTGATAAGGAGTTAAAAAAGGAATTGTCTGAATACAATTCTCAGGTGGATATTAAAAATCTATGGTCCGCTATTGAAGCGGACGTAGACCTCGTCAATGAAAATCGAAAAAAGAAAAAAAGAAGATTCTTTTTCTTTTTCTTATTCGCTGGTGTAGGTTTGGTAGGACTGATTGCTTGGGGGGTAAATACTTTTTCTTCCAAGGATTTAGCAATCCTTCCTCCAGATAAAACGCTACAAAAAACAGCGCCAACAACAGAACCTTCATCCTCAACTTTCAGTGCAAAAAAGAACAAAATACAAGTCCAGCAACAGCAGTCAAAAGCCCATTAAGGGAGGCCAATACTACCCCCAATTTTAGTTTAAAAAAATCAAGCACAAAATCCCTATCTACTCCACCAACAAGTAAGCAAAGCTTCTTCACTCCTATTCAAAAATCAAAAACGACTAAGGCTCAAATCAAAAAAACAGATTGGCGGACAAGTCCCAAAAAAGAAAAAGCTTTTGCACCAACAAAAATCAAGAAAACCATTCCCTTTGGTCAAACCTCTAGCATTTTAGAAAGTAAAAAATCAACTGCCGCAGTCCAATTCCTAGCTACTCGATCTTTTAGTACGGTAGAAAGTATCCCCCTAAAACGCCTAAGTATTGACTATATCCATTTATCAGACATTCCTGAAAATGAAACGGAAGAGGAAAGAAAAAGAAAGAAAAAATCAGCCCTGCAATTTTCCTTAGGCGCCGAAGTGGGCATTGGTTTTACCCAACAGCTTTTAAGCGATACTCAAGAGCCCAATAGCCTCTATCTACAAAACAGAAAGGATACCGAAAGTCCCCAAGAGAACATATCGCTGGGCATCCATGCAGAAATCATTCATCGCTCAGGGCTCGCTATTTCCATCGGAGCTCAGTACACTAAAATCACGGAAAAATTATTTATCGATCAGGTCTATACCATTTTTGACACCATTCAAAACGGTTTGTACGGCTTGCGAATCAATCCTTATGGAGATACCATTCCCGTTTATCAAGAAATAATCAATAGCAAAAAAATTACTACTCAGAAAGTCTTTTACAACCGTCACCAATGGTACCAAATCCCGGTACTTTTAGGCTATCATTGGCAAACTTCCGATTGGGACTTTGGAGTCCAAACTGGCCTGGTGGCCAACTTAAAACGGGTCAGTACTGGAAAAATATTAGCCGCAGATGGTATTGAATTGATTGACCTAGGAGATTTCGCAAATCCTCATTTTTCGGATGCCTTGCGCCTGTCTTATCAATTGGGCGGAAGCATTCGCTATCGCTTGCAAGAGCATTGGCAAATCTCGATCAATCCTTTTTTTAGCGCCGCACCCAAACTAACCAAGGCCAATCCAAACTACCCGATCCAGCAAGGATATCGCTTGTTTGGGGTTCGAATGGGCAGTCGATTTATTTTTTAAAATAATGCTTGGAGGTGAAAATTATACCATCACTTCTAAAGCTCTTTTACAAGCCATTTCGATACTACTTTTTACATTAAACAATGCCATGTCTCTATTGTCCCAAGTGTCAATGGGTCTTGCATCTTTGGGTACGGCTTGAACTATTCTTAATGGAGTACTCGTCCAATCACATCTAGATAAAATAACTGGGATCACACGTGCTTTGCCTTCTTCCTTTTGGCTAAGCATGATAGGCAAAAGGATATCCATAAAATAATCGGAAGCAAGGAGTCTAGCACTCATAAGTACTAAAATCATTTTGGCAGCATATAAACGTTCAACCTCCTCGGCATCCCACATTGCATTTCCTTCTATCCCTCCACTCCAGCAAAAATTATAATCAGCATTTCGACTGACTAGGTTTAAGTGATCTTTGATGTCTTCTTTTTGCGCGTGATCTCTTTCCGCATATATACAAAGTACATTTAGTTTTTTGGTCATTTTATTTTGGAATTGATTCATTGTTTGGGATTCATTGCTATCGGTCCTTTCCATTCTACAAAATGCCTCTTGACAAGTGTTAGAAATATTTTTTCCAATAGCAAATATTGCTTGATCGGGGTCTTCCCAAGTATCAATGGGTTTTGCATTTGGGGGTAAGACAGGAAACATTTTAAATGGCGTGTTCCGCCAATCACAAGTCGCTAATAGTACTAAAGAAAGCAGCACTCCCTCTTTCCGTTTATTCAAAATCTGTGGCATTATTTCCTCTAAAAAATAATCGGAGGCAAGGAGCCGAGGACTCATCAGTAGCACCATCAGGTTCGCAGCATTTAGACCTTCCTGTTGCTGCGTATTCCACTTGCCCTCCTTCTCGATTCCGCCATCCCATTGAATATCATAATCGGAATTTCGGCTGGTCATTCTAAGGACTTCTAAAACCTCTTCTTTTCCTTTCTTATCTCGATTGGAGTAGATACAAAATACGTTTAGTTTTCGATTCATTTCATTTTTCTTTAGCTTTAAAGAAGTGGACGTAATATAGGTGTTATATGGCTTAAAAATAAAAAGTCCCCCTTATTTTTTCAACCTTTTTTATTTAGCACATTCCTTTACTTCCAAATCAAAACATCCCCTTCCAACATTTCCCGCTCTCCATCTGGATATTCCACAATTGCATACCAAGCAAACACATCGGGATTGAGTGGCTTCCCTTGGAAGTAACCATTCCAGCCCAATTGCTCTTCATTGAGTTTTATATTTTGCGCAGCAAAAACGGCTGCTCCCCAGCGATTAAAAACGCGGAATTCTAAAACATCAAAATCTTGAGGGCCTTGTAGGTAGAAAAAATCATTGGCTCCATCTCCATTTGGACTAAAAGCATTGGGGGCATAAACGCCTCGAACTTTGATCACCCGAATCCGAATATCATCAGAATCAATACAACCCAATCCATTATCAACTTCGAGCGTATAGGTCACCTCTTGCAAAGGGCGAGCAATTGGTTCTTCGCAATCATAACAACTTAGCGTATTGCCCAAAGGATCAGTCCAAGACAAACTAAGACCATTTGGAGGAGTCATCATAGAAGATAATTTCACTTCTTCTCCTTGTGCTATTTCGAGGTCATCGCCAAGGCTTACGGCAATTTCTACTTCCTCCACCCAAACAGAATCCGAATCAATCGCGCAAGGCGTCGAGACCGTCACGGAATACCAACCGGGAGTCGCTATGGTTTGAGTGGCTTCAGTAGCTCCATTGCTCCATTGGTAAGTAGCGCCATGAGTGGTCACATCCAAAAATAATTGATCGTCACCGCAAAGTGGAACACTGTCTTTTTCCAAATCGACCCTTAAAGGAATAATCTCCAATAAAGTGGAATCCATACTCTGCAAAGTTTTGGGATTATCCGAAATCGTTTCTTCTCCGAGACTCAAAGGCAAGCCACTTAAGGTAGCCTGATTGGCATAAATGCCAAGTGCCGTCGGTCCAATTTCTACCTTCACCACCACGCTGTCAATTCCGGGAGGAACGACCATTCCTTCTATGGTCAAGATATTCGTCCCTACTCCACTGGTGATGATGCCACCATATGGATTACGGACGATTTCGGTAATGGTAAATAAAGCAGGCATTTCATCAAACAAGACAATATCCAATTGATCGACTGCCGAGGCATTGGCCAACTGAAAAGCATATTCTACTTCCGTACAAGGCAATGCGACTTCTGGGCTAACCGTCTTTTCCAAGCGTACCGTATAAGGACAAGAACAACCATCTTTTTCATTGGCAATCGGCCCCTCCGCTAAGGCGGTAATTCTTCCGGTCTGGGTATCCAATTTAAATAGGGTTCGTGCTTCAAAATCAAAGGATTGATCTCCATAACCATAAAGACGGCCAAAAGAATCAAAAAACAGCGCTCCCATACCACTCGCTTCATCAAAAGCAGGATACTTTTCTAAATCAACTTCCCCAGTAAGCGGATCTATCGTAATCAAACGCCCCGAGATTTTATCATAACCATAAAGAATGCCCGAAAGCGGATCAAAGGCAATATCTGTAGACAAAAAGTCTGCACTACTTTGCAGGGGAATGCTCGTAACCGGATAAGCGGGGTCAGACAAATCCACAAAACTCATCTCCTGACTCGCCAAGGGACTTCCAAAAGCGGCTAATAAAACCAAATACTGACCATCTGGAGTAATGTCTGCAGCAAAATACCCTGCACTAAAATTGAGATCTAATAAGGTCGCTAGTGGAGTGGCAATACCGTTGGCACCGATTCGATTGAGTTCGAAAGTAGAAGGATTGATGCCATAGATGTAATTATCCGTTGGGCGATAGCCAATAGCATTTAAGCGTTCTCCTGCTCCACCTGTGGAAATAGGGTCAAAAATCACCTCTTCTGTCAAGGGGTCGATCAGGACATTATACAACTGACTATTGCCTCCAGCATTGGCCAAAACCATGTAAAAATCACCGCCACAGCTAAAAGGTTGACTATAGCCTGAAAAAGCGAGTAGACAAGCCAAAAAAGTCAGTAATTTTATGATCCGTGCTTGCATATAGCGGTAATAGAATTCTTGTTGCTTTGTACACCATTGGTCAATAATGGAGGTCTCTTGCCAAGGTGAATTTAGTGGAATAAATCCTCGTGACCTCTTAACGTATAACCAGCCCTAAAAATTTGTTTATTCAATGGAAAAAACGGACTCCGAGCTTGGATCGTCCATTTTGGAGCGCCTATTTTACTAAAAACCCAAAAATAAAGGCTTAGCAAGGTAGAAAAACAAGTCTTAGGATTTCCCTCTTATCAAAAAAAAGATTACCTTTGCCTTCCAAAATTGATAAAAAGATAGTTTTATTATGAAAAAAGATATCCATCCTCAGAATTACCGAACCGTTGTGTTCAAAGATTTCAGTTGTGATAAATCTTGGTTGACTAGCTCTTGTGCTCCGACCAAAGATACCATTACTTGGGAAGACGGTAAGGAATACCCACTGATCAAGTTGGAGATTTCTTCTGAATCTCACCCATTTTTCACGGGTAAGATGAAATTTGTAGATACCGCTGGTCGTATCGACAAGTTTAATAAGAAATTCGCTAAGACGAAATTTGCTAAGACAAAAGCTCCTGGAGAAGAGGAACAAAAAGCTGCAGACGCTGGTGCTGGAGAATAAGTTCTCTACTTAGCTCAAAATATTTGCAAAAGCCTCGTTGAAAAGCGGGGCTTTTTCTATTTTTGGTCTATTGCGGACTAGATCGTATCTTCCGTTAAAATTAACACACGCTATGCTAAATGTAATCTTATTTGATGATGACCTTCGCGATCATCTTTTACCACTCACCTTTACTCGCCCGATTGGAGAGTTAAGGATGGGAATATTGACTATACGAGAAAAATGGGAAAAATGGCTCGATGCTGAAGTTTCTTATATCACTCAGGATTACCTTTCTGAAAAATACCCGATCAAAATTTCGGATGAAAATTTTGTCATCAGTGGTTCCGCACTCCCCTCTGATCACCTTTGTCGGCTCATCACCCAACTAGATCCCAATGAAGCTTTACTGCAAGATGGAGAATTGATCGCTGCGCGACTCAACCGTTCCCAATTCAACAGTCTGATTAAAGAGGAAGAGATAGAAGAACTAGAAGGTTTTGACTTGGGCGAGACTCCTTTTATCCGCATCCGTGGACTTTGGGACTTTTTTGTAAAAAATGACCAAGCGATCCGAGAGGATTTTAAGTTAATCACTAAAGACCGAGTTTCTCAAGCGATCCCGAGTAGCAATCAGGTCATCAACAAGGAAGCTATTTTTCTAGAAGAAGGGGCGGTGGTTCAATGCGCGACACTCAATGCAAGTACCGGTCCGATCTACATCGGAAAAAACGCGGAAGTAATGGAAGGAAGCGTGATTCGCGGTTCCCTCGCACTTGGGGAGCATTCCAAAATAAAACTAGGCACAAAAGTATATGGTGCCACGACTCTTGGCCCTCATTGTAAAATCGGAGGAGAAGTGAGCAACTCTGTTCTCCAAGGCTATTCCAACAAAGGTCACGATGGCTACCTCGGTAATTCCGTACTTGGCGAGTGGTGCAATATTGGAGCAGGAACCTCTTGTTCTAATCTTAAAAATAATTATACAGAAGTTCGCCTTTGGAATTATAATACTGAAAAGTTTGCGCCTACTGGCCAACAATTTTGTGGCTTAATCATGGGCGATCATTCAAAGTGTGGCATCAATAGTATGTTTAATACCGGAACCGTAGTTGGTGTATCTGCTAATATCTATGGCGATGGTTATCCCCGCAATTTCATTCCTTCTTTCTCTTGGGGCGGTGCCCACGGATTTTCTACTTATAAAATTGAGAAATCTTTTGAAACTGCGGAACGCGTAATGGCTCGGCGAGAAAAAACACTGGACGAACAGGACAAAGCTATTTTGTCTAAAATCTTTGAATTGTCTGCGAAGCATCGGCGCTGGGATAAAATTATCTTGCAGTAAGAGGGAGGGTAGATTGAATATCCAATCTTGAATTGGACCAAGCAATCTTGGGTCTTGGAATATTGATTTATTATTTTGGTTCTCTGACAAATCCCGTGTGTGAGTCAATCAAAAAGAAGAAACCGACAACGGAGGTTCACGCTAGTAAAAAACGCTTAACTAGGCAAGCTTGTCACAGGTCCTACGGTCGCTTTTTTATTCTTCTTTTTGATTGACCACGGGATTTGTCCAAGA
>CAYQRA010000229.1:0-9307 GCA_964419315.1 uncultured Saprospiraceae bacterium
TGTCGTATCTTTAATAATAATGGTCGAGCTATTCAATTTGCTCTGACCAATTTAGAGGATTCCTCTGAGGATATTTCCATAGGGGTAGAAGACACCTACATGAGTAATAATTATGATCCAACCAACGCTTATGCTTATACGGAAATTATGGCCACTGACAATTTTGCAAATGGGGTAGATGGACAAATAAACTTTAAAAATTGTCTAGTGAATCAAAGTGAGTGGTCGGCAGTATACGCTCGCAAAACAGTGGAGAGCTATAACTTGAATTTTGAAAATTGCGTGTTTAAAAATGTTTCCAGTGACCCTATTCAATTCAATAATCCAATATTTTTTGAGGTAACTGATTATTCCAATAATGTTCCTCGTTTTGGAGGGGCTAGCTTTAGCGATTGTACGATTGTCTATGATGCGAATGTTCCATTTTTTAGTGTTTTTGAAAATCCTTCCACTAGTGCAGGTTTAGGAGATATAACAGGTAATTTCTTTATCATTAGCCCAAATGATGCGGGTTATGAGGTGGGAAATAATCCGGATAATGTAAACATTAGTTATCAATATTTTAACGCTGTGCCTGCGGCTACTTTTAATATTAATAGCAATCAAATGGGGTATCTGGAGCAAGATAGTTTTATCATTTATGATATGGAAAGAACTGGAAACTTAGCTATTCCTTTGGCGATAACTTTGGATTATCAGGGAACTTCAACTTATGGTTTAGATTATTCAAGAGCAGCAGGATTTCAACTCTTTCCACCAAATGTTAGCACCTTGGTAGATACTCTATTGATCACCCAAGATGTCTTACCAGAAGGAATAGAGTCACTTGACATTAACCTAGTAGATGATGATTGTGTGATACTTGGTAATAGCAATTCTATTGCGCTTACCATTGATGATACAGATCCATTATCCGTACCAGTAGAGCTTTTATCTTTCGAAGGATTTAAGAAAGAGGAGTCCATCCAGTTGCTATGGGTGACTTTAAATGAAATAAATAGTCGAGGATTCGAAATTGAAAAATCAATGGATGGTATTCATTGGTTTTCTCTTGCATTTATAGAGCGCAAACCACCGGTCGATAGACCCCCATTCCAGTACTAGTATATAGATAAGCATGCGCATCAAGGCGCAAACTATTATCGACTAAAACAAATTGATCTTGATGGCACTTTGGAATACTCCAATGTCATTTTGATAAGCTTTCAAGTCAAAGAGGAACGCCTATCTATTTACCCAAACCCCACCTCAGATCTTCTGCAAATTCAAACCGCTATCCCAAGATATGAGGTTCAGATTTTTGATATTAGTGGCCAACCAATGCTACTTTTTAAAGACTTGTCAAACTCCACTTCTTTAGAAGTTCAAGAACTTCCTAAAGGCGTTTATATAATTGAGTTGCTTGATACAGAAAGTAGACAGGTTTTAAAGAAAAAAATGGTTAAAAGTTGAAAAGAGACAAGGGATTCCTAGTAGCGGGCAACGAAATTTTTTCCTTAGTGACAGATATTGGCTATTGGCTATTGGCTATTGGCTATTGGCTATTTGTCCACACCTAAGACTCCTTAAATTTCAACTCCTGCAATAATAAATCTCTCCGATGCAAACTCACCGATAACAAATCATCATTGACCATCGTAAGCGTTGGTTTTTTGGAACGGCCATATTTTTTGATGTGATTAAGGTTGATCAGAAAAGAGCGGCTTATCCGAAAAAAATTGAAATCTTGCAGGAGAGAGGAATAGATTTTTAGGGTTTTGGAAACCAGCAGGTCTTCCTTATTTAAGAGGTGAAAGAGCGTATAATTTCCTTTAGCTTCGCAATAAATAATGTCCTTCAATTCGATAAAAGAAAAACCCTCTTGGGTGGGAAGAATGAGTTTTTCAAAACGACGATTGAGGTTGTCTTTTAAGATAGATAATTTATCATTGCTTAGGTGAAATGCTTTGCGTTCTTTGACCGCAAGGATGGCTTGGCGGAGGTCTTCGAGATCAAAAGGTTTGAGAAGGTAGTCGATAGCTGAAAGTTTAAAAGCCTTGAGTGCGTATTTTGCATAAGCGGTCGTAAAGACCACTTCGAAATTGGGATTGGGGAAATGTTTAAATAAAGCGAAACCATTTTCTTGGGGCAATTCGATGTCTAAAAAAACAAGATCGGGTTGCTGGGCTTGAATCGCTTTTACCCCTTCGGCGACGCTCTCCACCGCAGCGATGACTTCCACGCCCTCGCAAAATTGGTTCAGCATATTTTCCAAGCTGATCCGAATGTCTGATTCATCCTCTATAATAATAGCTCTTAAATTCATAGCTGCAATTCAAAGTTTTTACAATAAATATAGACCTTAATTCTAGTGCCCAAGGCTTTTTCTCCCTCCTGAATATCTTCAATGTCAAGTGTTGGAAACTCAAACATTCCGCTTTTCGAATTAATAATACTTAAGCGCTCTTTGATATTAGAAATCCCGGAAGATTGATGGGATTCATAAAGGTCGTTTTCTTCTTTTAGTTTTTTTGCCCATGCTCTTCCAATGCCATTGTCTTCAATCGAAAAACATAGGTACTGGTCATCCTTAGAAAATTTTAATTGCAAATGACCTTCTCCATGTTTATGGAATAATCCATGTTTGAAAGCATTTTCTACTAAGGGTTGCAAAAGTAAGGGAGGCAAAAGGGTAGAGTATAAGTGCTGCTCCAGTTTGGGGTCGACCGAAAAATCAATATTGATTTTATTTTTGAAGCGCAGTTTTTCTAAGTCTAAATATAGATTTAAAAAATCAATTTCCTCCTCTAAAGTAATTTCTTCTCGTTTGGAATATTCAAAAATGGATCGAATCAATTTGGCAAAACGAGATAAATACAATAATGCTTTTTCTGATTCATTGGTGGTCAATGATTTTTGAATGGCACTCAAAGCATTGAAGATGAAATGAGGATTCATTTGAGTCTGTAGCGCTTTCTGTCGAAATTTGTCAATCCTTCTTTGAATGATGTATTTTTGATTCTCCTTTTTTAAATGACGTTGGATAAGATAAAAGAGTATACCCACAAAGACCAACAAGCTTAGACCAATCACCCACCATTTTTGCCACCATGGACTAGCGATCGTAAAGGTCAAAATCGCTGGCTTTTCACTTTCCACACCGTCTTCATTAATCGCAAATACTTCAAAATGATAAAGTCCGGGATTCACTACTGGATAGCGAGCAATAGGTCTATCGGTATACACCCAATCTTGATCTATACCAACAATTCTATATTTATAAGTGACCGCATTTTTTGCCTTCAAGGCAATGCCTATGAATTCGAAAGCTAAATTATTTTGCTTGGCAGAAAGTTCATTTTGCTCCGCACTGGTCGAGTAGGTTTTGTCCCAAACCTTGAAATTGGATAAGTAAATTAAGGGAGTTACACTATTTCGGTAAACCCTGTTTTTGGGAAAGTACACCAAACCTTTGGAAGTACCCACCCAGACTTGATCCTGCAAGACGGTTACGTCATTAACTTCGTTGCTGGGAAGGCCATCTTTTTTGTTGATTTTGTTAATTATTCCAGAGGTAGGTTCCAAATAATTCAATCCTTGGTTGGTACAAATCCAAAGGAATTGGCCATCCCAAAAAAGCCTTTTAGCGTCATTGCTGGATAAACCATTTTCGGAGTTGTATCTTTGAATAACCTGATTGTTCTTGATGGCGAATATCCCTTTGGTTTGACTGCTTACCCAGAGGGTACCATCGTCGGTCTCTGCAAAATCAGTAATAAAATAATTAATGGAGTCTTGTGTATCAAAGTGACTTAAGAGACTATCTTTATAATAGTATAAACCATCAATAGAGCCAATCCAAATCTGCCCGTCCGCACTTTCATGGAGGGCATAGGTTCTCTTGTTTAAAATTAATTTACTGTCTTTGATCTGATAGTCTCTTATATTAGAAGAAAGGAGCACGCCAGAAGAAGTACCAAGCCAAAATTGTTTCTTTCTATCAATCAATAACTTTTTGGACGCACCATGTGAATTTTTGTTTTGCAATTGTACCAGCGAATCTAATACCAAAGATCCTGAATTCGTAATGCAATAAATTTCCTTATCCTTGCTCTGAAAAATATCACGGATTTTTCCTTTTTTATTGAAGTCAATAATTCGTTGCGCTTCTTGTGCTTCTTGTGCTTTATGCACTGCGATAATACCTTCATGATGACCGCTGATCACTTGATTATTAATAGGGTCTGCTAGTAAGGCACTTACCTCTTTTATTGCTTGATTTTTATAGGTAATTTTTTTTTGTTTTAAAGATAAAGAAGGGATGATAATCGCCCCTTGTCCGGTAGTAACGACCCAGTAACTTCCTTCTCGATCGCGTAGGATATTATTGGTATTAATCCCATTTAAAATCTTTTTTAATTTTGGTGGATCGGAAGTATTATTTTCTACATTGACCGTCCAAATGCCTTTATTACTCATTAGCCAAAAATCGCTGCCCGTCATTTTTACCCCATTTACTTTGACGGGTTCTTCAAACCGATACCACAAATTCATTAGGGTGTCTTGGATCTTAAATAGACCAACAGATTTTTCTTTTCCCGAAACCATAGCTAGGATGGATTGACCTTGGTAATTACCTATGTCGGCGATTATCGGACTCCAACTTTTAAATTGAGTGGGGTTGGTAAACTGTTTGGAAGTGAGGTTTAGTAAGGAATCATATCGAGAGATATAATAATGCTGTCTAGTTTTTCCAAGGATCATGATATGGTCTTGCTGATCGCTTTCGATGATGTACATAGAAACATTTGGAATTCCTTTATTGGCTAGGAGTTTAGGAGCTTGATTTTCGCTCAACTCGTAGGTAAGCAGCTGCTTCTTAATTTTATTGCCAAAAGAAGATTTATAAAGGATCCAGAGAAACTTACCTTCAATATGTAACTTCTTGATCTCTTTGCCTTGGTTTGGGGAAATGCCTGCCAAGAGATTGATCTTTCCATCCTGAATATAAGCAATCTGTCCTGAAAGATTGATCATCCAAGTACGATTCCAATTGTCTTTTTCAATGTCTATAATCTCTTGATCTTTAAAGTTGGGATGGTTAAAAACAATCACCTTGTTTCCATCGTATCGACAGAGTCCCCCCGCTGTTCCAAGCCAGATATAACCTTCTGCATCTTGTAAGATATCATAGACCGTCATACTGGGAAGACCATCTTCGTCTGTCAATTGCCAATACATAGGGTCTTGAGCCAAACAGAAGAAAGGCAAGGCCAAGCTTATTAATAGGAGTACGGTATAAATTTTTAACTGTTGGATGACTTTACGATTTGTTTATGGCCTTAAAATAGAAGAATTATTCCAAGGATGCTAATCTTTTTTCTAGGAAAAATATTGAATAACTCAGAGCCTACTTTCACATGCTGTGAGGACGATTCTAGACATTCTCCTTTTAAAAATCTTTTATATAAAAGACATTGAGAAAGACAATAGAAAGGATTTATTGTTCTATAGAAAAAAACTCTAAAAACAAAGCCAAAATTATTTTACGTACGCAAAAGACTAAAAGTATGAAAAAGAAACCAACACAAATGGAGCGAAAATCGGAGAAAGGACAAGTTTTCGAGCAAAAACAAACGACTGCTAATAAAGGTGGCAAGAATGTTATCGAAGATGTTTTTTTTTGAAGTAGCGACTTTGGAATTTAAATCATTTTATTCACACCATAAATTAAAATAGATGCAAAAGACTGCAAAGAAGAACATGGCACAAGTTGCTCAACAGTTGAACAAACAACAAATCGTGGATCAAAAACAAACAACTGCCATCAAAGGGGGGGATGTTGTCATCGACGATATTTTACTTTAGTACTGGCGGCTATGAAAGTTAAATGATTTTATTCACACCACAAACAAACCACATGCAAAAGACTGCAAAGAAAAATTTAGCACAATTCGCTCAGCGATTAAATGAAAATCAATTGATCAATAAAGATCGTACAAGCACGCTCAAAGGCGGCGGCGGTGGGGTCATCGTTGATCTCATGCTGTAGTGGTAAGTGCTTATTATCAACCAACTAAAATTATTAATTCACTTATTAAAATAAAAAACATGAAAAAGAATGCAAAAAAGAACTTGGCACAGTTTGCCAAAGAATTGAGTCCAATGCAAATGATTGAAGCTTCAAAAGCGATCACCCTCAAAGGAGGTAGCCAAGGAGTTAGCACATTTGACTTAGTACTCTAATAATTTCGTTTTTTTAACTTGGAACTAACTTAAGTGCTATCTAGTTTCAAGTTGGTTTTTCATTTCCCGTGATGAGTTTTGAGTAGAAATTCATTAGAAGCTATTAGAATCGGTGGAAAGTTCTAAATAGCAGAAGGGAAATTTAGTGTTTGAGTAGTTTCGAAAAGACTTGTAATCTCTACTTACAAGTCTTTTCCATTTTGATAATTTTGTGTCGAAGTTGTTTTAAAGCGCTTGCTAGACTAAATTAATCGTATTGCTTCTTTTGCAAACACCAATTATTTTAGAAACGAATAAGCGATTTAAGACAATTTCTTTTTTCAATAAGGCTTATTACTTTCCTGTTAAGGATTTTAATCTGTAATTAGTCCCATTTCCTTATCGCATAGCATTTGTAGCCTAGGCCCAAAAAGTAGATGAAACCATGTTGAATAAGGTCGCATAAGCAAAAGAATAAAAAGTTGAAAGGATAAACAATTCAGGGAAAAATGCATTAACTTACTACACAACTCGAACCTCCTAGGCTATGAACAAGCTCTCCTTTTTTATTTTATTATCACTCTTTGTATGGGCTGAAAATTCTATTGCCAATTCGGAGCCATTCCCTACGTTTACTAAGGATTATTTTTTTGTAGGTCATCCAGATTTGAATCCCCAAAAATCAACAAAAGAACGGCTATCTCTTTCCTACCTCCCCAATACTGCAATCGAAGATTGTAATAATGGAATAGATGATGACGATGATGGTTTAGTAGATTTTTTCGATCCCGATTGTCCTTGCCTAAATCCGATAAACTGCGATGCTCCTTATTTTAGTAACTGTTCGGATAATTGCCAAAGCAATCCTCCCAATGGCACTTTTACCATGATTGGAGAACGCACTAGTACGGAAATCTATCGTTTTTCTAATATGATGACCGTTGCCGATATAGATGGAGATTGTATACCTGATATAATTACGCTTAGTGAGGAAAATGGTCCGCTAGCCATAACGGTTATTGATGGCATCACCAGAGAAGTAAAATACCAAAGCATTCCTGATAATAATAATATTGGTTACATCTGTAATGGCGATGTTGACAAAGATGGAATGGCGGAAATTTTCATTGTGCTAGGGATTCCCAATACCACAGATTTTACGATCGGAAGATACGATTATGATCCTATTACCAATTCTTTGGATCGAACTTGGTTGTCCAGTTCGCCCATTGATTATCTACCCGTTGATCAACTACGGAGTAATGTAATTCCTTCCTTGGCGGATTTCAATCAAGATGATCGAGCAGAGATCTATATTGGCAACCAGATTTTTGATAGTCAGACTGGAATAAAACTGGCAAAAATGGGAGATGATTTTAATCGGGGAGGCGCTTTTCGATTGGATTCCAATACTGGAGTTCTTAAGCCCCGAGGAATTAGAAATTCCTCCGTTGCGGTGGACCTACTCGATGATTCTGCTTGTCCAACTTGTGATGGCTTAGAATTGGCCGCAGGCAGTCAAGTTTTTAGTGTCGACATTCAGTCTTACACCGATCCCTCCCTCAATTCCATGTCTCTGGTGACAGAAATACCAGGTATGGAAGATGGCTTAACCGCCATTGCGGATTATGATATGGATGGCGATCTGGATATTATTGTCACTGATTTTAATGCGGACGACACCAGATTGGTACGGCTTTATGTCTGGGAAGGGCAAAACAGTGATTATGTATGTAAGCCTTTTGTCTTCGAAACCTTATTCCCAACCTACATCGGGGTGCCAGCAGTGGGAGATATCGATGGAGATGGCCGTCCAGAAATAGTGTGCAACGATGGATTGATCAATGTTTTTGAAGATTATATAGATGGAGGCGGCGCCGATTGGGGATCAGTTCCTGATGCAACGCGAGTTGCTAATATTGATACCGAAGATCATGGAATGAGTCTAACTCTTTTTGATTTTGAATTGGATGGCAAAGCAGAAATTGTTCTTCGAAACTCTGAAGGTCTAAGGATTTATGATGCGGAACTCAATGTCTTGGCTTCTGCTCCTATCTTCGGATTAACGGTAGACGAAAATACCATCATTGTAGATATTGACAAGGATGGAGAAGCAGAAATAATAACTTCTGGGGTGGTTCCAGGAACTTCTCCCTTTTCTACCAATTTTCTTCACATCGTCGAGTCCAACTCTTACCGCTGGGCATCAAGTCGGAGGATTTGGAACCAGCTTAATTATTTTAATGTCAATATCAATGAAGATGGCACCATTCCGATAGAACAACAAAATCATGGTCTCCTAGCGGACGGGGCTTTAAATTATTATAGCCAACAATATGCTATTCCGGTGCCTGCTGTTGCGGAAGCCACCGTACAGGTGCTTGATCTTAAATGCACGGCCAGTGGTATCCAAGTGGACTTTGAAGTATGCAATACCGGCCAAGAGGGAATACTTCCAAGTGCGCTTCCTATTGCCATCTATGAAGGAGATCCCACGATTAGCAATGCTCCGCTTTTGTCTTCTTTTTTATTAGGCAATGTGCTTGGACCAGGGAATTGCTTTACCTTATCTGAAATCATAAATGGGCAAGGAAATATTTATGTCGTTGTAAATGATGATGGTAGCTTGCCGCGTCCCTATGATATCAATAATTCTTTTCCGGTCTCGACTTTTACAGAATGTAATTACGAAGATAACATTGATGGCGAAGCCATTTTACTTCGGCCACCACCATTGCTAAATCTTGGTTCGGATTTTTCCATCTGTGAAAATGGGATTTTTGTATTGGAGCCAGGAAATGTTTTTGCTTCCTATTTATGGTCCGATAATACTACTGGGTCGACCAATACTGTTTTTAGTGCGGGGACTTATTGGGTGGAGGCAACAGACACATGTGGTTTGGTCCAAAGGGATACTATTATAATTAGCCTTGAGCCCATTGGCCAAGTTGATTTAGGAAATGACTTAGTCTTATGCGAGGTCGGAACCATTACCTTGGATGCTGGAGATTTTGATAGTTATAGCTGGTCGCCTGACTTTGGAGCTGCCTGTATCGATTGCCCGACCCTCAGTTTCCAAGTTGTACAAGATACTCAAGTTGTG
>CAYQRA010000230.1:0-9294 GCA_964419315.1 uncultured Saprospiraceae bacterium
CTATTACCTGCAGGTAATACGCGGACCTAAGTGTAGGTCTCCTGACCGACACCACCTCTTGTTGAGTAGAATTTATAGAATACTTAGGATTCGAGGTCGGAGACCTCCACGTTGATCCGTCTACGACTTGTAAGTCCTAACGAACAGCTTGTTTTTTGTTGAAAAATTCAGGTATTGATCGCTGATGAATACAATACTTGAAGTATTATAAAAGAAAACCTATCTATAGATTAGCTACTGAAACAATCACCTTTCCATCCGAATAAAAGTCTCCGAATATTTTTCTCCTTTCGAAGAAATATAATGCAGGACATAAAGGCCAGCCTCTAAATGTGTTATTGGAATCTGAGTTGGCGTAGCCAATACTTCATATTGTCCAAAGGCTTTTCCATCAATAGAAAATAGCTCGACCTGTCCGGGGAGCGCACTGACTTGTAGGTAGTCCGCTTGCACTAATAAATCGACCTCCGCCTTCGCTACAGCTAATGGCTCTTTGTTTCCTACGCTTAGGTCCACGAGTATCGTTGGGCTGTAAAGTACTTGACCTTTGGGATGGACATAGCGAATCCGATATTTGTTCAAGGCAGCTGGAGCGGTATCATCCATATAGGAATAATTGCTTTGTCCCGTATTGGTCGTCAAATCAGTAATGGGTTCCCAGCGTATTTTTTCAGCGGCTTGTCTTTCCACGATAAAAGATTCATTATTATTTAGGCCATTGGCAAAATCACTATCCAAAGTCCATTCTAAAGAAGCGGAGGTGCCTTGTCCTGTTCCTACAAAACCATTCAAAAGTAGGTTGCCACCACTGGCACCCAGAACGATGAATTCTTTAAAAATGGCATTGACTGCATTCGTTGGAGAGAGTCCATCTAAATCAGAGTAAAAAATATCATTGGCACTCCAGTATAAACGATTATTGGGAACATCTAATGCCAAGTCTCTTGGTACGGCAGTGACAATGGGTTCAATATCTGTCGCATCAAAATTCATTTTTCTGATTTGATCTTCCGTGGTGTGTTCGTAAAAAACTTTTCCGTTGGTATGGTCTAAAGCAAAGATGCCAACGTTTTCTGTAGCGATCACTGTTGTATTGGTTTGCAGGATTAGATCGGTATAGCCAAAATGTCCATTGGCAAGCGACCAATACAAACGGTCTTGATTCATGTCTAATTCCAAATGTCGGACGCCACCGTCTCTTTTGACAATTCCTTTTTCTACTCCATTTTGCAAATCCATCCGTACAATGGAATCAGCGGACACAAAGTATAAAAGATCATGGAAACCATCAACGGCGAGTCGATGTCTTCCCGCAATAATTTGTTTATTGGTCACTACTTCCGGCGAACTTCCATCGTAGTTCATCCGCATAATCCGACCATCAATAACAGAGGTCAGATAAATTTTTTGATCATGTGGGTCGTGAAAGATGGTTTCAAAACCATCATAACCAGTGTGTAAGATATCTCGTTCTAGACTATTGGCGCGCACCCGTTCTACCTTTTGACTAAAGGTACCATTGTCTGTCCAGTAAAGGTCACCAGAAGTTTGATCGATAAAGAGACTGTGTGGCAAGCTAATCTCGGTGCCAATCAAAGTTTGTTTATTCTCTCCATTTAGAGTAGCTGTTTGGATGGTGTTGGTACCAAGGCTGGTCCATACCAATTGATCACCAGGAGCGTATAGTGCAATGTTTTCTGGATCATCTAAGTTGGTCAATAATTCTTCTGAATTAGAACCGTCCATATCTGTTCTATAAATGATATTGCGGCCTTTGTCCACATAATATAATTTCTGATTACTCAGATCTAAGGCAACACCTGCGAAGTCGGAGAGCCCACTGGTAGACTTGATTAATTCTTCTTGCCCACTGCCATCTAGTTTTACTCGATTAAGTGTGTTGGCATTATTGTCGGTCCAATAAATCCACTCGCCTTGTAAGTCTACATCAATCCCAAAAGGGTATTCTATATTGTCTAAAATGATGGTCGAAGGATTGGGATCAATTTTCATTTTATGAATACTCGAAAAATTAGCTCCGCCATCAAAATAATAGATTTCTTGATTTTCAAAATCATGGAACCAATTGGTCTGATTGAGTTCTGCTAGGTCTAATAAATCAAGTACCAAGTTTCCACCATCTTTATCCATCCTCAACATTCGAGAATCTGCAATACTCAGGTTGTTCCAGTAAACAACTTCTCGGATAGGATCATAAGCGACTTGTTCTGTACGTCCCGTATGAGCTGCCAAGTAGTCCAATCGATTGGTCTCCAAATCAGAGTGCAGGAGGAAACTAAGACCGGGGTAGGCGATTTGCGAAAAAATAGGGGAGGTAGAAAAGAATAAGACGACTAGAAATAAGATTGAATTTTTCATTGTTTTAGCTTTTGTTGGAAGTATTAAAGAGCAACACAATAAATATACACAGTCAAGAGAGCAGTAGTAGCACTAGTTTTCAAATAAATTGGCTGATTAAAGACAATTTAAATGTTAGGCTGAATAAAGTCTAATTTAGGATTCTTTTATTACTACTCTTTGATTTAACGGGTGAAGGTAAATATTGTTTTGATAATTTTTGTGGCTAAAAAATGAAAACGAATCTAAAGACATCCTACACTATAACTTAATGGCAAACTATTTTGTCCTAACACTTTCTTACTTTTGAAATCGTAAATGCGACAGGTTCCAAAGCCTTGAAACGAACTTTGGCAAACCATTATTGATCCATTTTCAAGGTCATCACTGCGTTCATTACCAAACTATTTCTGACGCAGAAGTCGATGCAGCAAAAGCTTATTTGCAAACCGTGATTGAGGGGAATTGATTGGGCAAAAACCTAATTTGAAATTACCAATAAGTTTTGACCTTAACTTTAGGGAAAAGTGTTTTCCTAATTGCCATCTTTCTATCTTTTGATTTAAATGCAGAAGTCCAGAATAAGAAAATGGAATTAATTGTGTAGGAGCTACTTTGAATATATTGGTAGAAAGGTGTAATTTGTTGTCGGGCATAGCGATAGGTCCTTATGGATGCCCGATTGTTGTAGCCTATAAATCAAAATTGTTAAATAAAGGAAAACTGAAATGAAAATATTGAACCTTGTAATCGGATTAATTGGATTGGTGTCCCTTTCTTGCGGTCAGGAGAAAAAGATAAGCCCTGAGTTGCAAAAAGCAAGCTCAATAGATAGAAAAAATATTATTGCTATTTTGGATACGATAGAAAGGCTTGATAGAGAACCATTAATTATGCGAGATTCTATGAGTGAGATTTATGGGCCTGAATCCGAAGAAGCTCAGTTTTATCAAAAAATAGCTTGGAAGAATCATCCCTCTAATATCAAAAAAATTAAAGAAATTCTGGGTAAGGAAAACTGGCCAGATACAACACTCATTGGGCAAAGGGGAAATGAAATTATTTGTACTATTCTTCAACATTCCGATCAAGCAACAAGGGAGCATTATATTCCTAGAATGAAGCAAGCGGTGTTGGATAAAAAATTAGAGGCCAGATGGTTGGTACGTGCCGAAGATAGAATTGCGACAGACAAAGGAGAGCTACAGATATATGGTGGACAAATGAAATGGTATCCTAAAACAAAGACATTCAATGTATGGCCTGTATATGACCCCGTAAATATTGATAAAAGGAGAGCAGAGATCGGCTTGATTCCCATAGCCGAACATTTAAAAAACAGATTTGATTTTGAGTGGAATCTTGAAGAGCAAATAAAAAGGTCTAAAGCATTTGAAATGGAAAAACTTAAAACAACAAAATAAGGATTGTTCAATACTAGTTTGTATTGAACAGGAGTGCTTTATCAAAAGGAAAGAGAATTGGTCAATTAATCGAAATTGTTCTAATGGAGGTGTTGTTGAATAGCTTTCCAAAAGGGTTTTACTTTCTGGAATTTGAATCCTACAAAAGTAAGGTCCGCTTTGTCAAAAAGGTGACCTTGAAGTAATTGACGCTTTTCCCGTTTTTGGGAATATCGGTTAATTGATAAAAGAGTTGAAAAAGAAAATAGGAAACTGGAATAAATAACTTCCTAGAAAAGAATTAAAAGAAGCGAAGGCCCAGATGAAA
Organism: uncultured Saprospiraceae bacterium; assembly: GCA_964419315.1. Taxonomy (GTDB): domain Bacteria; phylum Bacteroidota; class Bacteroidia; order Chitinophagales; family Saprospiraceae; genus CALLVY01. The sequence goes on from CAYQRA010000230.1 coordinate 4,090, forward strand.
TCATCCAGACATTCGCTTCCATAAATCACTCCCAAAACGAGTGTTTGACCAAATTAAAATAGACGGTTGCTTTTGATAAAAAAAGACAAGACGCTTCCTTTCAATATTGGTCAAACACTAGCGAAGAGGATCATTAGCCATTTCGTAAAATCAGAGAACCCCCCAGCAGGAAGGGTTCCCCGATAATCTAGTCTAGGCTTCTACAGGCGTGAATTTTTCAATCACGGCGGTTCCTACCGAGGCACTTTTGACTTCAATAGTCACATCTTGTACCGTCTTCTTGTCCGTTCCTTTTAGTCGTAGGGTGTACTTGGCTAGTATCGTAGCTGTTCGCGGAGTGAGGGTCATGACCGCTCTAGCGATGTTCCCCGGTGGAATGGCGATATTGAGCCCTTTGGAAACACTAATAGTCTTCGTCTTAGTCTCTTCTTCACCAAAAGTAAAGGTATTCTCAAAGCTAGCAGTAATCGTCTGCGACAAGCTGCCTTCCACAGGACCTGCACTAACGGAAACAGTTGCACTTTTGCTTATTTCCAGACCGAAGAGCGTAGAATTGCTAAATGATCTGGTGAAGGATTCTTCATAGGCCGTTTCTAAAGTCAGATTAGCTTCTTGTTCTAAATTCGAATCATTTTGTGCGGTGCTTTCTATTAGAACAGGATCTCCGTCATTGGGATCGATGTCGACATATTCAATATTTATTACTTCCAGATTATTCTGTCGAATTTGGATGCTAGAGACTTTATTGTCGAAGCCAAAAACATCCAAGTTGACATAGTTACCAGGTTCCAAAGTAAGCGAAGAACTTGATTGATTCGAACCTGCAAATAAGGTCACCGTAACTCCTTTAGGTACCTTCACTGAGGAAAAGTAATCATGTCGAAGAAAGGGAGCACCGAAGTTGGTAACCTGCCCAGTTCCCGCTAAAGTTTGCTTAAAACCTTCGAAATGCCTCCCTTCATAGAATTCAATGAGCGGAAACATATCAGCATCATGAGCAAATACCTTCAGGGAATCAACTTTATTGTCCATTGAGCCCAAGTTTTTATACTCCCCTTCAAAAAGAATAAAGGAGCTATCTCTAAATCCTCTGTTAGTAAAGAATTGAGCATAGGTCCCGGGTTCCACTTTTACTGAGCTTAATGTTTGGGTACCAAGGGTAGGCACAACGGCATATTTCCCTGGCCGTAAGCTATGATTTTTGCCCTTAAAATCTGGATTTTGATAAACTGTAACTGCCATAACTGTTTAGATTTTTAAGAAAGGACAAAGACTTATGCTCTACCTTCCTTGATGAAAGATTGTTATTTGTTCGATACAAAGATGTGGGAAAAAAGGAGGCGGTAACTATCCCAAAACCGCCAAATAATAACAAACTTCCGACGAAGCAATCTAACAAATCCGACACACTAGCACATTTCCGGCAATTGCATGGAGTAAAGCAATACGAGACCTCTTGCTTCGGCTATTGCACCAAATTTTCTTTAAACTCAGAAGGACTGGGACCAAACTCTTTTTTAAAGCACCTTGAAAAATAAGAAGGGCTGGAGAAGCCCGTTTGAAAAGCAATTTCGGCAATATTATCTTCGCTATTAAAGATCAGCTCTTTGGCTCGGTGCAAACGCACCGAAGAAATCATCTGGTTGGGCGTCTTGTTGGTAATGGCCTTGAGCTTGCGTTGCAACTGCCGCTCGCTAACGCCTATTTCCCGACACAGTATTTCGATACTGAAAGCACTGACTACATTGTAAAATGAATACCTACCTTTTTATGACTTTGCTTTTTGTCCCTGCTCTTCATCTCGTCCCCGTCTGGCAGCCGGACAGGCTCGCCTTCATAGCTGAGGCTATGAGAAGACCTGAGCCTGCTGCCGGCATAGGCAGGCGTTCCTCGATTAGAAACAAAAATCAGAACTCAAAAACAGCATTTACTTATACCTATTGTTCTATAGCGTTTTCATTTCTTAACCGAAATCAATGAATCTAAAATTTCATTTCTTCAATTTTGTAGTAGCTTAATCAATAGGCAAAGTAAAAGGAAAGATTTTGGCAAGCGAAACTTGAGTTGCACTTTCCGTTCCTGATGGATTGTTTGAGCTCTTTTTTGGAGGGGGGCTCATTGTGAAAAGTATCAGGTTCAAATAATATATAAATTTTAGACAATGTATCATGAACAAATTAACAACTATAATCATAATGTCGTATTGCTTTTTTCTAGCATTCTCTGTGAATGCTCAAGCTTCAAAAGAAAAGAAACTCTATCAAAAGCTGTGTTTAAAAATTAACAATACTAAACAGTTTGTACTAATATGTGCCAAAGATTCTACAATGCCAGTACTTCTTCATCTTCATGGAGGTCCGGGGGCTTCTGAAACTAGTATACTAAGAAAGTATAACTCCGAATTAGAAAATGATTTTACAGTGATTTATTGGGATCAAAGAATGGCTGGAAATTCTTACAACAAAAATCTTCCTGATGAAGAAATTACTGTAAAAAACTTTGTTGATGATGTAGATGTTTTAGTTAATTATTTAAAAGGCAGATTTGAAGTTGAGAAAATACTGTTGATTGGTCATTCATGGGGATCACGTTTAGGAATGTATGCTATTCAAGAGCATCCCGAAAACTTTGTTGCCTACGTAGGAGTAGCACAAGAAGTAGCCTCTTTTCAGGGGGAATTAGCCTCTTACCAGTATGCGGATAGTACGGCAAATGCACGAAACGATAAAAAAACATTGAAAGCCTTAGATAAAATAGGAACACCTAAGTCGGGGAACTATCTGGAGATGTACAACGGAGGCTATAAAGGTTTTTCTAAACAAAAACAATTGCTATTAAAGCTGGACGGAAATAGCTATAAAAAAAACATTTACCTTAAGTGGCTTTTTTCCATGTGGTTTTCTAAAGAATATTCTTTTGTTGATGCCGTCCGTTTTGCGAAGACTTATAATAGAGTTAGTATGGCTATTATGAAAGATCCTCAATACAACAATATTGACTTTTTTAAGGAATTCCCTAAAGTGGATATACCTGTTTTTTTCATTTCAGGAAAGTACGATTATGTATTGCCATGGACAACAGTTAAAAAGTATTCCTCTCTATTAAATGCTCCTCAAAAGGAATTCGTCTTGTTCGAGAAATCTGGACATAATCCAGCTTTTGAAGAACCTAAACGGTTCAATGAAGAAATTGTAAGGCTCTACGAATCTATTTTTTAACTAAAAAAAATACACATGATAACTTATAAGCACATTCTATTTTTGATCTCTTTTGTAATTGTCTTTGCAAGTCAATCTATTGCCCAAGAGAAAACTCAAATTAAAAGAAAACAGATTAAAGGCTGGGAAATTGAAACGGGGTACTTTAATAATGGACAGCCTTATGCAAAGGCAGGAATGGGTCAGAAAGTACTCATTGATATTGAATCCTTATCGTTCGATCACAAACCTTTGGAAGGGTTTTTATTGAAACAATTTGTGAAAGAAAGCCAACAGTTTTATAAGGAGTATACCGTTTATAAAATAGGACGAAAACCAAACCTACCTAATGGATATACCTCTGATAGTATGGCTACAGATTATGCTACTCTCATCTCCAACGAATTTAAGTCAAAGGTAGATGTAATGGGCGTTTCTACTGGTGGTCAGATAGCTCTCTGCCTAGCCACAAACTCTCCTGAAGTGGTAAATAAGGTTATAGTTATTTCCGCTGCCTATAAGCTAAGCGATAGAGGAGTGGAAATTGAAGAAAAAGCAGCGACATATTTTGCGGAGAAAAAATATGGAAAAACCATGGCTACACTTATTGAATCGATACATAACAAAGGGATCAAAAAGGTCATCTATAAATCATTGATGCGAATGATGGGGCGTAGTATCCTAAAAAATGTAACCTATCCAAACGATTTTCAAGTAGAGGTAAAAGCTGATATCGCTATGAACGTTAAGGATAGGCTGGGTGAAATAAAAGTTCCAGTCTTGGTGATTTCAGGAGATAAAGATGTTGGTTACTCTATTGAAGATGTGAAGAAAACTGCTGAAGGTATTCCCAATGCTGAATTAATTATCTACGATGGGTATGGGCATGGATTATTTATGTCAAATTATAAAGAAGTTGGAATAAAAATGAAAGGATTTTTGGAATAAATTGTAAAAATAGATTTTAAGAATTTCGTCTTTTTGCTATTCGTTTTCTAATTCTACTTAAGGATTCGGGTTTTACTCTTAAATAACTTGATCGCTGATGTTGCGGAACTCTTTGTACTAAACTTAGTTCGCCTTTTAGGCTCATAAACCTTCGGTTTCTATTGGCTAACAATCAATATTTTACAAAGTACTTAGTTCCTTTACAATGTACTTCGGCTATTGCACCAAATTTTCTTTAAACTCAGAAGGACTGGGACCAAACTCTTTTTTAAAGCACCTTGAAAAATAAGAAGGGCTGGAGAAGCCCGTTTGAAAAGCAATTTCGGCAATATTATCTTCGCTATTAAAGATCAGCTCTTTGGCTCGGTGCAAACGCACCGAAGAAATCATCTGGTTGGGCGTCTTGTTGGTAATGGCCTTGAGCTTGCGTTGCAACTGCCGCTCGCTAACGCCTATTTCCCGACACAGTATATCAACACCAAAAGCAGGGTCATCCAAATACGCATTGATGCACTGTAGCACATTTTCCAAAAAGGAATTATTCTGGGGCAGTTGAGGACTGGCTCCAGGCTTAAGATGTACTTCTGCTCCTGATTGGTCGGTGACCGCAAATAAACGGAGCATTTCCCCCAACTTATCGTTTAGGATAGTCGTATGAGGCCTAAAAGAAAGTCCCGCTCCAGAAAGCAAATTCTTCACCGTTTGGGTCACCAATACTTGATTGGGTTTCGCATACTTTTGCATAGACTCTAATAGGTAAGCGGTTTCATCAGAGAGAGAAAGAGACCTCCCCTGAATGGCCGCTGTAATATGGATGCCTATGGTAATTTGAGCCCCCATCTCGGAAAGCTCTCCCATCAGATCCAAACTACAATGTGCCGCTCGGCTAGGGCCATCAAAGGTGGCAATAAATGAATCTTGATTATAATAACCCCATTGGCCGCCATAGCGTTTATGGACGACTTCATCGATTTGTGCTTGGTAATTTTCGCTCAGGGGCTCGGCAGAATTGATGCGAGCCATGACGATAGAAAAAAGTCGCTCCTCGTGTTTTTCAACG
>CAYQRA010000231.1:0-9279 GCA_964419315.1 uncultured Saprospiraceae bacterium
TCTGGTATATCTAAAATTAATGGTTCGATAGGCTGTTTTTTTGAACTGACCATAATAAAGTACTTAAATTTAGCGAAATCTCATTAATTCTTTTCCCTTTTGCTATATAATGTCTAGTACTTTAAGATTGTGACAAATTAAGTCAAAAAAATACAAAGCCAGGCTTCCACCTTGCGTCGAAGCAGTATCTATCTCTTAATTTCCTTTGTTTTGCTGAATAAATCATTAGCAATCTGTACACAATGCTAAAGGACATTTGTGCGCAGCGCAAATGACTACTGCTATTTAAAAATGGGGCCACCCCTTTTTCGGGGGCAGCCACAATCATTTTATAGCGTGTTATAATTAAGACCTTAGTAAATTTTCATAGCAGTTCTTAATTTTGTTGCTTGTTGTTGTTTTAATTTTTGCATCTCCTTTTCTAGGTAAATTTAAAACCTTGAATTTTCTATCTGGATTTATTCTTACGCTCAAAAGGTATATTCCTCAAAAGTTGCCATTAACCATCTTCACTTGATATTTTCAAATATATTGGAGAAATCTAAGGAACATCAATATTAGACGATTAACGAACACCCTACACTTAATAAATGATTGGAATATCAAAATTGTGACTTTTAGAGCCACAAAAATCCAGACAAAACTTTTTTTTAAAAAAAACACGATATTGGTGTCACACTTCTCCTAATCACCGACATTATATCTATGATTTAGCTCTAGTAGGTCTATTCAAGAACCACTTCAGCTAATCGCCACCAGAAGTATCCTTCTGGACAAAAGCGACTAAAAAAATCAGAAATCAAATAATGAAGTTGTTTTACAATGTACTCTGCAGTACGCTCTAAAATAACTTCCGTTTCTACCCCAACACACTACCCTTTATTTAAAACTTTAATGTTATTCATAAATAACAGCCTTTTTTTGCTGCATCCGTCTATTTTTAGATACTTGCGCAGCTTCCAAACTTGGAATTATTCAACTATTTTATAGCCATTCATACAAAATAATTAAGATGAAAAATTTAGCCAAACTACTTACATTCTGTATTTGTTTTCTTTTTTTCCAGCCCAGCGCAATGGCGCAGCCGACCTTTATTGCCAATGAAATCATCGTCATGTTTGAACCGGGTACGCCTCAAATAATTATCGATGAATTTTTTACAGACAATCACTTAATCGAGATTGACTCCGCTCCTTTGCTCGATGCCTACCTGACACAGGTTGACCCAATTTACAACTGGCCAACAGGTCCTACTTCTAATAATGCCCAAAATCCTATCAATGGAATTATTGGAAATAATACTACTAGCGGTATCAATGGTCTTGGACTCAATATCATTACAGACACTCACCCTACAGGATTTACGAAAGAATATGACGTTAGATCCCACCATCCTTTGGACGTCTGTGGTCCCGAAAGTTATTCCATTGATATAGAAGGCCAAAATATAAATGGTGTCCGAGGAGCTATCTTTGATACAGGGGTAAAATATCATAGCATTTTGGGAGAATTCTTTAATCCTCAAAACTTAGGAACCAACATCATTGATCCAAGCTCGACTGCTAAAGACGACCACGATCCCGGTCACGGCTCCCACAATAGCAGTACCATGGCAGCTTATGCTCCTCCCACAATGAGTAATTTCATTGATCTAAAAGCTTTTAAAACGCATGAAAAAAATGGACTTGGTACCGTATGGCACCTAATGAAGGGAATTGCCCATGCAATAGATCAAGACATTGATGTCGTTAATATGAGCCTAGGGTTTTCTGAAAGATATCAACATCGTTTTGATCCAAAAGCTCCGCTAAGGTTATCCATTGATATTGCACGTGATGTCGCAGGTATTTTATTCATTGCGGCAGCTGGGAATGAAGCGAAAGATAATGATGATCCTTTTCATTATTCTAATTATCCTGCCTCTTACCTCTCTGAGAATATTATCTCTGTTGCGGCAATTGGCTGTGAAAATAAGATCAGTGACTTTTCTAATACCGGAGTCACTAGTGTAGACATCGCTGCTCCTGGCGAAAACATTTGGGGACTTACTTCCTTTGGCGGCTTTGCAAGCTTGTCTGGTACTTCTATGTCTTGTGCTTTTGTGTCGAGAGTCGCCGTACAATTAGGTACTTTACAAGCTACTTTTGATTGGGCAAAAGTCAAATGTGCGATCATCACCGGTTCTAAAATGGATATCAATCTCTACGGAAAAGTATTATCCAATGGCTACCTTTCTGCAGAAACAGCTAAATCCATTTTGCTAGGAGATTGTACTTTACCCCCCGGACCTCCATCGAATGTTGCAACAGAAAGAAGCAACGAAATCGAAGATGCTTATTTGGCCAATGCAGATCAAATCAATATCCAAATGGCTAGCGACCAAGCGGTAAACATCAGAATTTTCAATGCACTAGGTCAAACTTTATCTTCAGAGCAAATCCAGTTTAAGGAAGGCCTTAACACCTATGATCTACCTTGGGAACAAACTGCTTCTCCAAGTTTTGGAACGGCCATGTATTTTATCAACCTCCAATATAACGGCCAATACAAAACGATTAAAATAGTCCGCTAATCAGACTTATCCATAAAATTTATTGACACCTATTCAGCAGGGGCAAGTATAATACTTGCCCCTGTACTCCCCCCTCCCCTCTCATAAGCGCACTGTTATACCAAGAGTGTGCCTAAATAATTTTGTTTCCTCGAATTCTGTCTTTATCTTAAAAATTATAAATTATCTGGAGTAAGACTTAAGTACATTTTAAAATCATTAATGATGGTCTCTTTTTCCAAGCATACGTCCTTGGAAATACCTGCCTTTGCTAGCAGTAGGCAGCCTTGATCATTTTCTTAATCCCATTTTTGTCCAAATACTTACTGACTTCAGAGATTCTTTTCTTTCGCATAAAGCAAAGCAATGAAGTACTCACAAAGATCCAAGGTCAGCCTTTTGGTTTCTCTTCTTTTATTCGTATTGATTGGTTATTCCTGCAAGAAGGAACCAAAACCTTATCCAAATCAAGACCTTTATCAAAAAATTGCTCCAGGAGAAACCGCCATTGATAGCATTATTGCCAAGGCAACAAAAGATGCTTACAAATTAAAAGATGAAGGTCAATACGTGAAGGCCATCGATTTATTACAAATCGTTCGCCAACATCCCGATTTTCAAAACGCAACAGTCAGCGCTCAAGCTTTATTATTTGAAAGGATTAGTAAATTATTTTTCTTGAGAGGTAATTTTCATATAGCGAATGAATATGCCGATACTACCATTGCAAAACGATCTACAAACAATAGCTCTAATGCAGAACTGGCAGAAGCTTACTATGTCCGATCCAATGTCAAGAGTCAACTATTCTTGGGTGCAGAAGCTTTGGAAAGCATTCAAAAAGCAATTTCCTTAGTAGAGAAGGATGCATCAAAAAACATTTTGATTAGATATTTTATTCAACTGGCAGACGTCTTCCTAATCCTTAAAGATTATGGACAAGCTGAATATTATTATCAAAAGTGTCTGGATCTTAACAATGAAGAAGAAAATGAACAATTGACAATGATCAAGGATAAACTAGGAAACTTATATAGTAGACAAGGTAAATTTGATCAGCAATTAGAGATGTACGAACAGGCACTAAACATCTCTACAAGCCTAGGATTGAAAAAATCTAGAAATCATTTTGTTTTAGAAACCAATATTGGAAATTCCTATTTACATAGAGGTTTACTAGATAAGGCAAAAGAGTCCCTAGATGAAACTTTAGAAAAATTAGAGACCTCTGAATTAGGGTTTTTCGGCATCCAAGAAACTACGATCATGAACCTCGCCATGATCGAGATGATGCGCGGCCAGCCCGCTCAGGCCAAGCCTTTTTATTCCAAAATGCTAGCGCTTGCCAAGCAAGTCAATCCTTCGCCCTATTCTATTTCTAAGGGCAGAGCCTATGAAGGTTTGGGAGATGTGGAGGCTGGTCTTAGTCAATTTGATAAAGCCATTGACCAATACCATCAGGCGATAAAAAGTCTTTGCATTGGTTTTGATTCGGATGATCGTTATGCCAATCCTTCGGTAGCAGATCACCTGGTCATCAACCAATCTGAGGTGTTAAGAATTCTGGGTTTTAAAATAGATGCCCTGCAAGGAAAATACAAAGCCAGTAAAGATCTTAAAGCGTTGAGATCGGCAATGGATGCCTACCAATATTTAGATCAATTGCTTGCAAGTATGCGACAGCAATTCAGAGCTTCTTCTTCTCGCTATGATCTGGTGGGAGAAAATTTGAGCATCTATGAGAAAGGGACGCAAACTGCGCTGCAATTATACGAAGTCACCAGTGACTCAAAATATTTGACTTTGGCCTTCCATCTCGCTACTAAAAACAAGGCCGTCGTTCTGCAAGAAGGTTTACAGGATGAGCAAGCCAAATTTGCGGGTATTCCCGCTAAGGTTTTAGCACAGGAAAATGCCTTGAAAAAAGAACGTTATTTACTCGAAGCAGATATTATAGAAATAGAAAACAGTGAGGACAAAAGTGGTTTAAAAGCAAAACGCAACCGAAGGTTTGAGGTCATCCGAACCTACGAAAAACTGATCCGTCAACTAGAAAAAGACTATCCCAAATATCATGAATTAAAACATCAAAACATTGATCTTCTTGATCCACAGGAAATCATCGCACAGCTTCCGGAGGAAACAGCCTTACTCGACTTTTTTGTAGGACAGCAAAATATTTATGTCTTTAGTCTTTCCAAGATCGGGCTGCGTCATTACACTATGGCCAAACCGAAAGAGCTTAATTCTTTATGTACTTCCTTTCGTTCGATTTTTCAAAATAACGAAAACCCACCTAGTGGACAAGAATTTTCTGAAGTCGCCCATACTTTATATCAAACGCTTTTGGAAAAACCTTTGGCGGATTTTAAAAACACCAATACCAACAGATTGATTATCATCCCAGATGATTACCTCTTACAAATTTCTTTCGATGGCTTACTGACTCGCCCACTCGCAGAAAAGTCTGAGATCGTCCAATGGGCCGATCGGGACATCCCTTATTTGCTCCGTCAATATGCCATCAGTTATGGCTATTCCAACCGATTGCTCTTTGATAAAAAGGCGATCAAACGTGTAAAAAAATCTTTACAAGAATTTGTTGGCTTTGGTCTCGAATACGATGATTATACCCTAGCAGGAATTAGCGAAGTGGCTCAACTAGACGTGGATACAACGATTACCAGAGGGATGGGAAAACTATTCCATTCCGTTGAAGAAGTCACCAAAATTAAAGAAATCATTGGTGATGGAAGTCTCTATACTCGTACAGGAGCTACTAAAGAAATTTTTTTACAAAAAGCTCCTTCTGCAAAGGTCTTACACTTGGCCATGCATGGATTTGAAACCAGCGATAGCCCACTCAATGCTGGATTGATTTTTACGCGCAAAAAAGGAGACCCTGATTTTATGCTCAAAGCTGCGGACCTCTACTCCATGTCTATCCCCGCAGAAATGACCGTTCTTAGTGCATGCAATACCGCTTCTGGTGTACTGCAAAAAGGAGAAGGCGTGCGCTCGCTCGCTCGAGCTTTTAAATACGCGGGCTGCAACAGTCTCGTGGCCTCTCTTTGGAGTATTTCAGATCACGCCACCAAAAAAATCATGATCGACTTTTACACCCATCTCAAAAACGGAGACCCCAAGGATGTCGCTTTGCAAAAAGCAAAACTAACTTATTTGCAAACTGCTGCGCCCTCACAAAGTATGCCTTTTTATTGGACCAATTTGATTAGCATTGGAGACATGAGTGCTTTGGATTTTTGATTTTATCTATTTTTTTCGTTTCAAAAAACACCAACTATAAATTGGTCTTTCTGCTTCGCTTCGCTAGCGGGTGACTAGCCTTTTCTCAATCATGGTTTAGCCCTGCATTGCTATTATTTTTGTGGCCCCTTTTCTCTCAAAAAATCCTTCTCTCTATTCTTCTTAAAGCGATCCTTTTACTCAAGAAAATTCCTCAAAGTCCGCTCCCTTAGAAAAAGGCAGATAAAAAGATTACCATTTAATTAAAGAAAAGAGTCACAATTTCCTCCGCTCCAAACATTCTATAAACAGACAGAAAAACCAAATGATACTAGAAGAGTCATCCACCTGACGAGTCAATAAAAATTTTTAAAACTTTCAACTTCAAATCCCCCTATTACTAGGATAAGCCCATCGGCTTTATCCCTAAAATTACTTTGCCTAAAATTTTATTTCTCCCAAAGCTACCAAACTAAAGCAGGCGACTTTCCTGAAAAGCCTCAACAGAGTAAGGAATCAACTAAAATCTCAAATCATGAAAAGAGTAAATCTATCTATCTACCCTTTTTTACTATTGGCAAGTCTCTTTTTCATCCCCCTTGGTAATCTCCACGCTCAGGCACATGAAATAGATTCCCACTGTCCTTCTGAACCTCATTTTTATGAAAACAATAATGCCCTCAAAAAAACCAATGGAGACAATTGCTTTGATGACGTAGACAAAAGCTGTTCTTATTTTCCGCCCAAAGTACTAAAGCTAGCCATCCATTACATTGATGATTCGGAAGATGAATGTCCAAAGAATTTTCCTCCAGGTTTAGGAGATATGTTTGCAGCAGAAGTGGTCGCTATTGCCAATGCTAAATTAGCGAACAACCAACCTCCTTCTCACCCTGGGGTTCCCAATCAACAAGTCCCAGATATCAATCTTCAATATGAGATCGTAAGTGTCAATTACCATCAACAAACCAGTTGGTGTCACCCAAGCATTAGTTTTCCTTCTGGCGATCCAAATGCTATTGATGTTTACTTTACAGAGCATTGCTCAGACTGGAGTAGTGGAACCTGTAATAATTGCCCCGGTGGAACGTGTTGTATTTCTGGAGATGGGGTAACGATTAGAAGAAGTTGGTACCGTTACACCTGTGGTTCTTGGTGGTGTGATTCTCCGGCCGAACAACGTGCAGATATTTTGATTCACGAAATCGGTCACCTACTTGGTCTAGGGCATGTTTTCAATAATGATGGTTGTGACGATACCGTAGGATCTGGGTCGGGCACTTATAATACCAATAACTTCATGGATTGGAATCCTTGCCACAAAAGTTCTTTTACTTGTTGTCAAGTAGCTACTATGCATGCCAATGCAGAAGGACAACCCTATACTTGTACGGATGCTGTCGCTTGTGAAGCAGACTTTGAAATCGAAGAAGACAATTGTGAATATACTTTCACTAGCACAGGGATGCCAAGTACGGGCGGAAATACCGTATCCTGGGATTGGTGTGTTCAAAATGTAGATACGGAAGAAACAGAATTCTTATCTGGGGAGACCGTCACTTATAGTCCTGATGAAGATGGTACCTACGAGGTTTGTCTATGCACTGAAGACAGCAATGGTTGTGAGGATGTCGTTTGTAAAACTTTTACAGCAGAAACATGTGACCCTTGTTTGGATCCTAAAAATATTCCACCGCCAGTATTCGAACCTTATTATTTGGAATGTATCAACTTCTTCAATAATTGCATCTATGCTAGTGTACCTAGTGGATTAACCGTAAGTGCTCCAGTTTGTATCAGTGGTTGTCCTCCGGCATCCGTTAGTTCAAACGGCCCTGTAACTGGCAATGGTTCCATTTATTTCTGCATCGAAGGAGTATTCAAACCAACGACTATTTGGCTGAGCTACACGGTAACGAATGAACTAGGCTGTACAAAAAAATATAGAATCAGAGTTCAGTTTGAATATGAAGTAGAAGGAAAACCTTGTTTCCAAAAATCTGAAAAAGGAGAAGAGGGAGAAGGCTTATTAGATGGTTCTAATAATGGTATAAAGCTTTTTCCAAATCCAAGTAATGGGCAAGTAAATTTACAGTTTTCTGAAAGCATTCCGAATAGCGTTTTAGAAGTCAGGAATGCTAGAGGAGAAGTAATGCTCCAACAATCTGGCATTGAAGGAATAGGAACTCAGCAAATCAATTTACCTAATTTCCCTGCAGGTATTTATTTCTTTACGCTGCAAAAAGATGGAGAGGTCTTCTTTTACGAGAAGGTGCTTATCCATTAACAAAATAAATCTAAAAACGAATTTAAAAATTGTATTTGCTGTATTGAGAGCTGCTCTATTTTGGAGCAGCTTTCTTTTTTTTAGCCTTTGCTATTCTTATCACAAAGAAAGGGAGCCAACTTTCGTTGACCCCCTATAAATCATAGTCTATTTTAAGACCAAACTAAGACAAAATAATTTTACTTCAAGACCACTACTTTCTGTTGATCCATTAATGCTCCATCTTTGTATACGCCAAGGAAGTACATTCCATCAGCCAATTCAGAAGTATTAATGTGTACATTACCAACCGTATTGAGGTTGGAAGAATGATGAACCAATTGGCCACCTACACTTAGCATTTTCAACTCAATGATGCCTGCTTCCGGCATTTCGTAGCGGACATTGATGTAAGAAGAAGATGGGTTGGGGGCTACTTGCAAACTGATATCAGAGACGGTGTTGATTTCATTATTTCTAAACACTGCTTCTGCCTCTGCTACTGCCTTTTTACAAGATGGTCGCTTCAGGCAAACTTTCGTCCAACAAACTTCCTCTCCATTATAAGTAATCACCCAGAAGCACAATGGATTATTAAACATTGGCATATCCACTACCGTTCCGGTCAGATTATAAGTATTCCCAGAAACATTCACATTTAAGTTCGTCACATGGTTTTCTAATTCACCAGAAACGGGAATCAAGTAAGCGGCACCATTCGCGAAATGATTGTTGATCGTGATGTCAAAATCATAAACCAAATTACCCAAAAAGTCTACAGAAGGGGTAGCACACTTCAAGGTCGCTTTCTTAATTTGCACATCTTTGCAAGGCTCTTGATACGCTTCACATTCAGGATAAGGAATATCAAAATCCCAACAACATTTTTCTTCTGTAATTGGATCAAAACCACATACCGTATAACAGTCAGACGAGGCATTACTCGGCGCTGAAATCATTCCTTGAATTAACGTTGACATACTAGAAGGCAAGGTATTGGTATTACTCGTTATAGCGGCATCCGGAGAAGAACACGGGAACCAAACAACATTCGTTAAAGTATTTCCAAAGTTCGTTGCAGAAATAGAGAAGTCATAATAGTTGACATCCTTGAAAGTAAAAATGCACTTCAATTTTGGTTTCCCCCATTTCACATCACAAGGTTCGTTGCTACATTCTGGGAATTTCGGTACTTCCAATTTGTATTCACAAAGGA
>CAYQRA010000232.1:0-9263 GCA_964419315.1 uncultured Saprospiraceae bacterium
GGGATTGACGGTGAGTATAATTTCATCACTGTTTGTACAGCCGTTTACATCTGTGACGGTTACAGCATAAGTAATGTCAGCAGTAGGATTGACGGTACGGATAGAATCGGTGTTGCCATCTTGCCAGAGAAATTGGCATCCAAGATAAGAATTATTGTAGGCGTCTAAAACAAAGGGATCATTATAACAAATAGCAGTATCATTGGGGAGGTTGACGGAAAAATTACAATCAAGTTGGACGATCCAACAATCTCTGGTGCCTTGGAGAGGATCATAATTAGGATCGGATTTGTCTCCTGAGGTGGTAGAAAAAGTTTGTCCTCCAATGAGGTAACCGTGGTCCGGGGTAAACAAGAAATCAGAAGCATATTCTCCAAGCCCACCGCCAAGATTTCTATCGTATAAATAATTGCCATTTGGATCAATCATGGCCATCCAAAAATCTTGACCTCCTAAGTTTGTTGTTGTTTTATTACCAGATATTCCTGATTGAGAATATCCAACGCCCACAAAATTGCCTTTAGCATTTTCTCTTACGCGATAAAGGTCTTCATTTGCGCTACCTCCAATTCTAGAATCCCATTGCATGATTCCATTAGCGTTCGTTTTTACAAAATAGAAATCTTGCGAGCCGCTAACCGCTGCTTGTGTTTTGGTGCCGTCGGCAGGAGAATTGGAAAGTCCTCCAAGGATAAAGCCACCGTCAGAGGTGATTTGTAAACTTCGATTTTGATCGTTTAGACTACCCCCAAAGGATCTATCCCATAGGATGGTGTTTCCTGCGTTGTCTAGTTTTACCAACCACATATCATTGGAGCCATGAGCTATGGCGCTTTTATCGCCGCCTATTGGTGAGGCAGAAAGTCCACCTAAGATATAATCACCATCAGAAAGTTGTTCTAAGGTGAGACACATGTCATCTGAAGTTCCTCCAATGGTTTTATCCCAGACTTTATTTCCAGCAGCATCCGTTTTGACAATCCAAAAATCCCAACTTCCTTTTGTGCCAACCGTCTTTTCTCCTCCAGCAACAGAGTTAGACATTCCACCCAAAATATAACCACCATCAAGCGTTTGTTTGACCGCCCAAAGTTGATCATTTTCTGGTCCTCCAAAAGTAGCATCCCATTGCATATTACCACTAGCGTCTACCTTTACGATCCAATAATCAACATACCAAGGAAACCCACGGTTGGCTTGAGTCTTGTCGCCTGTACTATCAGATTGTGACCAACCACCTAGAATGAAACCTCCATCACTTGTTGGAGAGACATAAGAGAGTTGTTCTACCTGATCACCTCCATAGCGTTGATCCCAAAGGACGGTTCCGCTTGGGTCAAATTTTACCAACCAAAAATCACTAGATCCTCTAGGTGCTTGACCAACATCATTGATGATGACCGCAGAATTGGTTACGCCTCCAAAGACATAATTGCCATCGGTGGTTTCGACTAATCCACCGAGTGTTTCGTAGGCGGGAGAACCATAGGTTTTGTCCCAAGTCTTAGAAGGTTGAGCGTTGAGTGTGAAGAGGAAAAGAAAAGACAATACAAAGCCAAGCGCATACCGATGGTATATGCCATTTATAGTGGGGCGGAAAATTCTGTTCGAATTTCCAAAAAACATGGAATGTTGCTTTGTAATATTGGTTTAACTATCAGGGGGGAGTAATAGCGATTAGGTACAAAAGTAAGAAATAATAACTTATAAGTCAATGATTTATGGATATGCTGACTTAGTATAATACATAAATCGTTGTAAGTGAAACTACTTAGATGGAACAAAGGGTAAATACTTAGAATCTAGGGGGGAGGTACTAAGAAATGTGACGGGTAAATGGTGATAAATCTAATGAAAATTAAATAATATCGAAGGAAGATTTATGTTTTGAAATTTGGCATTTTAGGCTAGGATTTGAAAGTTTTGAGAGTGGATACCAATTAGTTAAAATCAATATATGGTTTGATCTTTTTTAGGGTTTCTGGTGAAAGTGCTCTTACTTTCTGAAGGTCGTCCCAATTTTTAAAAGGGCCGTGGTTTAGGCGGTAATTGCTGATGGCTTTGGCTTGTTTGAATTTGAGATAAGGATGTTTTTGTAAATCTTCCACTGAGATGGAATTGATGCTTAGGGTTTTTAGAACTGGAGAGATCTGGAGGATAGAATATATTTTTTGAAAAACAGAATCTGGGAGCCCATAGGTTTCGCCTACTTGTTGGATGTGACTAAAGCCACCGAGTTTTTCGCGCCAAGTGACTATTCTTTTTGCATAAGAAGGACCAATACCTTTTATCTTTTGCCAATCTTCAGGAGTGGATTGATTGATGTCCAAAGAGGTAATGGTTTCTTTGGGGGGATTGGGTGTATTGCTTGCAATTGGTGTTTGTACTTTTTTTGGGGAAATATTTTGAATGGTAATGTAGGGTTCCAAATTTTGATAATCTTCTTCCGTGACACCAAATATTTTTTTAAGGTCTTCTTTTTTGCGGAAGCTCCCTCCTTTATTTCTGAATTTTAAAATGGTGTTGACCGGTCTGGCAGCTAAGCCGAGGCGGAGCAATTCTTCTTGGGTGGCGGTATTGGGATCAAATGCTTGAAGTTCAATGATTGGGGCATCTACAAGGAGGGTCTTTTTTGTTGGTTCTTTTTTTATCTTATTTGGGGGAGCATTATTTTTAAAAACGATGAAGGGAGCGAGCATTTGATAGCTCTCCGGGCTAAGGCCATAAATTTTTTGTAAATCTTCTTTTTTGAAAAAGCGTCCTCCTTTATTTCGATAATTGATAAGATTGCGTACTACTTTTTCTGCCAAGCCAAAAGAAAGTAATTGTTCTTTAGAGATCTCATTGGGATCGAAAGGAGTGATCTGTTTACTGGTTCCATTTTTTGATTGTTCTATTGGCGTTTTTATTTTCTCCTTGGTTAGTTGGGTTTTTACTTCTTGCTCAAAAGCTGAAAAATCTAGGGTAGGATTTGGAGGAGAAATCCAAGAAAATAAATTAGGGAGTAAAAGTAAAATCAGACAGAGGCTAGCAAGTAGAAACAAACCATTTCTTTCTGTTTTGGTAAAATAAAAAAAATCTTTCCACTCGTTTTTCATAGGTTTATTTTATTTGAGATCATATGGATGTTTCCTAAAATACTATTTAGTATGGATGTGGATAATCTGTGCTCCTTCTTCTGCTAAATTGACAAATGGAATTTGTAAACTTTCGCATTCTTGTTGCCAAGCGGCAACCGTCCAAGGAGTATTGGAGGCATCAGCCAGCCAGATAGCACCAGGGAATTTTTGCTGAACTTGTAAAATGTCAAACGTTGGATTATCGCGAAGCAATAGGTAATCCAACTCCATTTTGTGTTGGCTGTTTTGTAATTGATTTTGATTCAAAAAAGCCAAACGTTGATCGTAAAATTGAAGAAAGCCTTTTTGATAATACCAATGTTTATTTTGAATTTTATCTTGGTCAAAGCCCATTTGTTTTTGTTCGCGCATTCCCAATTTCCAACGAAGATTTTGAGCTGCATAATTTGCTGATTTTTCATCCAACCCCGCCGACTGAAAACTAAAAACAGAACGCCCATCCACGATATCAACCAAACTATTCTTTGTGACCTGATAAACGACAATCTCTTTTTGTCCATAACGCGAAAAACTTTGCCAAGCTATTGCTCCAAGAACCAAAGCCACTGCAGCCAAGCTGGCCAATGCCCGATACCTTTTACCCTGCCAAAAGACGATTGTTAAAAAAAGTAAAACCAAGTACAAGAGCATCATTCCTTCGAAACCAATCCACAAGCCTTGGATTAAAGCAGCAGGGAGTTGTTGGATCATATAAATCAAAGCATTCATGATCCAGATAATGCCATATAAAAGTTGACCGATAAAGCCCGCGAAAAAAGGCAGGACCATTTCCATTAAAAATAAGAGGATACCACCTGCAAGAATTAGCAAAGCAGTAGGGACAACGATCAGCCCGGAGAGCCAAAAGTAAAATGGAAATTGATGGAAATAATAAAGACAAATTGGAAAGGTGGTCAATTGTGCTGCTAAGCTCACGCTAATTAATTTCCAAATATAATCTCCCAGCCAATGGTCAATAATCCAAAGTCGATAAATATAAGCTTGAAAACTAACGATCCCCAATACCGCCAAATAAGACAATTGAAAACCCACATCCGCAATCAAATAAGGATCGTAGCAGAGTAAGAAAAAGGCAGAAAGGGCAAGGGTGTTGTAAATATTGGTGTGCTGGTTTAGGGTGCGACCAAGAATGATAAAACTAAACATGGTGGCAGCGCGGAGAACCGAAGCAGAGGCTCCTGTAATAAAAGCAAAACCCCAAACGACGCCAATCATAATCAGCGTTTTAAAAATACGCCAAGTTTTTCCTCTTCCACGAAATAGGTTTAATAAAAAAGAAATCCCTAAATAAATAAGTCCGACGTGCAAGCCAGAAACGGCGAGGACATGCGTCGCTCCGGTGCTAGCATAAGCATTGCGAACCTCCGCAGTGATCGCGCTGCGATTGCCCAAAATGAGTGCGGCAGCAACGCCAAATTCTGCTTCGCTCGGCAAGTGTTTTTTTAGAACACCAAGAAAGTATTTACGAATAGCAAAGGCTTTACTTAGCAAAGGATGCCCTTGGTTTTGATCAACAATTTTCCATTGATCGGCTTTGACAAAAGATTGGTAGTGGGTGTTTTTAAAATGCTGGTATTTTTGATAGTCAAAGGCTTCGGGGTTTTGGGGACCAGGGATGGGATTGACTTTACTGCGTAAGATGATTTGGTCTCCATAATGAAGTGCTGCGTTATCTAAGTTGGGTTCGAGATAGAGCAGTAGATGGCCGCTTGCTTCTTGCCATTTTGTTGGCTCCGCATTTTGTGCGATTCCTAATACTTTACTCGTTAGCCGAATTCTTTTTCCTGGTGTGGGAAATTCATCGACTTGTACCAATAGATGATTTTCTTTTTCGAGGTATTGTTGAAAATGTTTTTGTTGATGCAGCTCTGTTTGCATAAAACCCAAATAGTATCCAAAGCTGATAAAAAATAGATACAAGAAACTGCCAAATAACCATCGCTGCTTAAAAGCGATAGAAGAGAAGGTAAAGAGGCTAAGGAGGACTAATAGAGAGACTAAAATTACTGGAAGAAAGGAGAACGAAAGATTAAAATTTAAAGCTAAGAGAAGCCCTAATAGAAATGGAAGTAAAAGACGAACGAATGGGATTTCTCGCCAAGGGAGCATTGGTTCCTTGTTTGGTTTTCTCATAAATAATGAACCCGTATTTGGAAATGAGTTGAACTCAAAGCGTCAATGACAGGTAGGCTTCTTAAGAAGCTTGGAATAAATAGTTGATTGATTTTCTGTTAACTTATCTGACGCGAGCTAAGTTAATGAATTGTTGTAACAAATTGTAGTTCGTATTGCTTTTTTGTTCTTTTTTTAGGGCATCCACCAAAAAGTAAACCAGCTTCATCCTATAGGTAGGGTTTATTCTAAATAATCTAGCAAAGACACTATGCTTCGTCCATGTTTTTATGGCTTGATTTTTCTGTTGTGCTGTCCTTTTCAAAGTTGTTTGATGGGAGAGCGAATAAACCAGATGGTTTATCCCACAGATCTTCCGAAAGGAATTGCTCCTTCCTTTATTTGGCAATGGACTGGCGACTTTTTGGCGTATCAAGTTTGGGATGGATTCGCTTTTGCGGCTTTAATTTTAGACCAAGAACCAAGGTATCGGGATGGTGGAAATGAAGTCTTGATGGCAAGGATTTATAGTAGCCTTCGTTATCCTTTAGAAGCGCTGGAATTAGAGGTGGAAGGAATCGTGTTGGTGACTTTGGTGATTGATAAATTTGGCGAAATGGAAGCCCTAGGTGTCGAAAGTCATCTAGGAGCAGGTTGCGAATTGGCCGCCTTGTCAGCAGCGCGAAGCGCAGCGGTCAAAGGGTTTTGGCCAGGCCTAATTGAGGGTAAAGCCAGAAAGGTGAAAATAGAAATCCCTATTGTTTTTAGTTTGCAATAAGGATCGGATAGCTAAGACTAAAAGCTTTTAAAACTTCCAAAAAAATAATTTTCCTACTTCGAAATTAGCACCTCAGTCTTTCTTAATCCAAGTCGCCCAAATTCCCATCCAACCAAAATAAATAGCGGATAAGATACAGATCCATCTCAAAAATTCATTGCGTTCAGGATATTGTAATAAAAGGCCAACTAAAGCGCCAATCAATAAAACCGTCACAGCTATCGTCAGCCAACGATAGCGCGTAGTCCGACTAGGATAAGGAAATTTGATCGGAACAAAATGTAGAATAGATAAAAATACAATGTAAGCGATATTCCCCGCAGGAGGAAAATCTAAAATAAAAAACAAAAACAAAATGGCAATATTCCACATCACTGGAAAACCAATAAAATACAAGTCATCGGACACCATTCCATCCAAACCATAATACAAGGCCGAGACCATTAAAATCAAAAAAGTACAAGGCAAACGCCATTCTTCCCAAACCATTTCTGCCTGATAAAAGAAATACGCTGGAATAATAGCATAGGTAGCAAAATCAATCACATAATCGATCATCTTTCCATCGACATGTGGTAAAACTTCTTTCACCCTCCACAAGCGAGCGAAGGTACCATCAACGCCATCAATAAATAAACAAAGCAATAACCAGAGCATCGCTTCACTCCAATCGTGTTGGTTGATTGCCAAGATGGCCATAAAACCGCTGAGCAAACCACTCGCGGTAAATACATGGACACTCCAAGCTAAAAAACGCTGAGTCGAAGTGGGAGAGGTGCTAGTAGACATTTGTTTATTTTTTTGTAAAGAAAGAGAATTTTTTTGATTTTTTATGACCTCAAGCATCAAGGTTTTAACATCTAAGAAAAGCAATTACCTTACTAGAGGTACTATTTTTCCTTTTAAATACCCTTTCATTAAACTTTTAATTTTACTTTTAAAGATACGATTCACAAAAGAGGATTTTCCCTTATGCAGAAGACCAACCCCCTGTTCCCTAGTTTATTGCTCCTTGCTTTTCTTGGCGCCATCGGCGCCTACCTTTACCTTTTTACCGAACATGACATTCTCTGGGGAAGCTTTTTTACTATGATGCTTTTCTACGCCCTGATTTTTTACGCAGGTGCCTATGCGGCGGGTAAAAATAAAAGTGAAGATGCGGAAGGCTTGATGCTAGCCGGAAGAGCGATCCCACTGGGAATTGCCATTTTTACGATGAGTGCTACTTGGGTGGGAGGAGGCTATATCAATGGTACGGCAGAGTATACCGCCTCTTCGGGTTTGGTGTGGGTGCAAGCGCCTTGGGGCTATGCTTTGAGTTTGATTATTGGAGGCTTGTTTTTTGCTAGAAAAATGAGACGCAATGAATACCGAACCATGCTGGACCCTTTGCAAGAACGCTTTGGAACCAAAATGGCCGCCTTGCTTTTTATTCCTGCCTTAAGTGGCGAAATATTTTGGACCGCAGCTATCCTAACCGCACTAGGAACCACCTTCGGAACGGTACTCGGTATTGATACGCCAAGTGCGATTGTTCTCTCTGCTTTTATTGCGATTGCTTACACCGCGATTGGCGGCCTGTGGGCCGTCGCTTTGACCGATGTGATCCAAATGGTTTTACTCTTAGGTGGTCTAGCCTTGGTCTTACCCTTTGCTTTGGCGAGCACCGGAGGACTCGAAGAAACTTGGGCTTTGTATGTGGCTAAAAAAGGAGCAACAGCGACTTTTCTTCCAAGCAAAGAAGCTTTGGGTTCTTATTATTGGAATTGGTGGGACTATGCTTTGCTTTTGATGTTTGGAGGCATTCCTTGGCAAGTTTATTTTCAAAGAGTACTCTCATCCAAGGATGAAGATACGGCAGTTCGCTTGTCGCTAATGGCAGGAGTGGTCTGTTTGATCGCTGCGATTCCTGCTATCCTAATCGGTATAGTGGGAGATGTAGCCAATTGGGAAGCGATGGGTTTATTGCCACCACCAGATGCGGCTTCGACCCTTCCTTATGTGATTCGATACCTGACTAATCCTTGGGTAGCGACGATTGGTTTAGGAGCTGTGGCGGCGGCGGTGATGTCTTCCGTGGATTCTTCGATTTTATCTGCTTCCTCGATGGCTAGTTGGAATGTCTATCGTCCTTTGGTCAAACCTACCATTGATAGCGTTGCGCTAAAAAAAATCATTCAAAAATGTATTTGGATTATTGGGATCGCAGCCACCTTATTGGCTTTGCAAATCAGTAGTGTCTATGAGTTGTGGTTTTTGTGTAGCGATTTTGTTTACTGTCTTTTGTTTCCTCCTTTGGTCTGTGCTTTGTTTGATAAAAAGGCGAACACCACGGGCGCCTTGGCAGGTTTTGCAGTCGCTTTTATTCTACGATTTGGGGGAGGAGATCCGACATTGGGGATTCCCATTTTATTGCCCTATCCGATGATTGAAGAGGGGGTAGTTTTATTCCCCTTTAGGACTTTGGCGATGGTCTCTGGCTTGTTGACTATTTTGGTGGTGTCGAGGGTTTCGAATTGGTGGTCGGTAGGGAAAGGAAATTAAGGCCTTTAGTATAAAAAAAACTAGATGCAAAGGGTAGTTTTAACCCTGTTTTGCAGTCTTTGAATTTCAATTAAAATGAAGAAAATTAAACAACCCATACCCCTGTTCTTAGAGTGGTTTGACGAAGAATCAAAACGATCAAAAGTTCGGCTTCCAAGAGCCGTCTGTTTCTCAACGATTGGGGTAGATGGTTTTCCAAATGCAAGGTTTGTCTCTTTTAAGGAGTTGATCGAAGATTGCTTTATTATTACAGGCCCCTTTAATTCGAGGAAAGGAATCGAAATTGAAAAAAGCAATAAAGTGGCCTTGACCTTT
Organism: uncultured Saprospiraceae bacterium; assembly: GCA_964419315.1. Taxonomy (GTDB): domain Bacteria; phylum Bacteroidota; class Bacteroidia; order Chitinophagales; family Saprospiraceae; genus CALLVY01. The sequence continues at coordinate 8,890 of CAYQRA010000232.1, forward strand.
TGGTGGACCGCCACAGAAAAGCAAATCAGGGTGCAAGGAGTTGCGACTAAAATAAGCGAAAAATTGGCAGACAAATATTTTAACGAACGAAGTGTAGAGGCGCAGGCGGTTTCTTCTATTTGTAGCCAAGGAAAAGAAATGGAAGATTGGGAAATGCTAGAAAAGAAAGTAGTAGAAAGAGTTTCGGAAAAAACTAAAATTAGCAGACCAGAAAGTTGGGGTGGTTTTTCTATTCAACCCATTCGAATGGAATTTATGGAATTCAAAAAAACAAGATTTCACAAAAGGAAATTATATGAAATTGAAAACGGAGAATGGAATTTTAAATTGATCCAGCCCTAAAAATTAAATGCTAAATGATTTCATTTGGTCAA
>CAYQRA010000233.1:0-9162 GCA_964419315.1 uncultured Saprospiraceae bacterium
ATCGCTTAGTCGAAATTGAGTCTTGAGATGATTCTTATTTTAGAACTTAGGAATCTAAAATAAGAACATCTTAAGACTTGAAGTATGAAAAAAATACTACTGTTACTCGGAGTGATGCTAATGATTCAATGGGCTTTGCAGGATGTGGATCAGGTGGTGGATAATTTGGCAGGTAGCTATAATTATCAAACCAGTATTTTTGGACTTTTTACAGAACGCAATTGCTATTATACCAATATTAATCGGCTCCGAAAAAAGGCGTCCAAAGAGCAATTACTGGAATTGTTAAATCATGAAAATGGGAAAGTCGTAGCTGCAGCTGCGGAGGCATTAATTGAACGAGAAGAGGTAGATCCTTTTTGGCTTTTCCAAGAGTTTTCGTCAGACCAACGGATATACCAAACATCCTTTACCTGTTTGCTTAGTACAAGTACTTTGCCCCATACAATTTACCATTCCTTTCGGAATAAGGAAAGAGGCGATCAGCCCTATTCTGATTTGCATTATTCTTCTGCTTTTGATGAAATACCAGTGATGGGAAATAAGGATAGTCCAATATTAAAATCAATGGATAGTTTGATCTTATTCAGAAAGTCCATTGATCAGGTTTTATTATCTGCAGTACTTCGCAATAGAATTTACGAAGGAGAGCATTTAAAGCGGATAAAAGAGTTAGCTTATCAGGAATCTCAAGTCCCTGCAATCGAATACCTTTTTGTACATCATATAGAAGAAGAAGAGGCTGCCTTGAAGTTACATTTAGAAGCCTTTCAAGAAGATGAAAATTTAGAATATTATGAAGAAGGCTCTATTGTTCGAATGTTATCTAAATGGAAAAATCCAAAAACAATAAGTATAGATTCAATCCTCCTCCTAAGCTATGAAGGAGGAAATAGTTTACCGCCACCACCACCACCTGGTTTGGACGATGAGATAAATGCGGCATATAAAAATCCAGAAAAATATTATCAAAGTTTCTATCCCCAATATGATCCAGCAAGAGACATGGCTTTGCCACCTATGACTCCGATGTTGACGGATTTGAATAATAAATATCATCCGAGTATCCAATGGGAAAGTAAAAAGGTACTCACTGGAGAAGCGCTTAAAAAATTTAGAGCGCTACTTACTTGCGATCAAGAATCAACCCATGATTTCCCTCCCGCCGATTGTTTTAGTCCGCGACATGGAGTGATCTTTTATGCAAAAGGAAAGATAACAGCGGTCTATTCGATCTGTCTGGAATGCAATCGGGTTAGAAAAAAGAACCTAATAAAACTCAGAAATTTTCCGGCGAGCGTTGAGGAATACAATACAGAAGTGGATTGCATTAATTTTGCAGCCCTCACAAAATCCTTATCCGATCATGGATTCTAAGCGCTAGCTTTTTTCCACTACCAACATTTCCCGAAAATCCCTCAGCAAGAATTGCGCAAAGCTTTTCATATGTTTCCGAAAGGGATCTTTCAATGCATTGGGTGGGGGATCGAGGTAATAAATACCTTCTAGCTCCACTAAAAATTGAGTATACACCATAAACAAACCGGAGACCAAAGTGAAACTCACATTATTACTTTCTTTCCGTTGTACATCATGAAGGAAAATGCCAATGACTTTCTGTGGATGTCCCACAAAACGTTCCAAGAGCATTTTATCAATAAAGATTTTTCCCATTCGATCTTTAGAAGTCGTTTTTATGGAAACCACAATTTCCGCAGGATCCAAAGAAGTTTTGGTAGAACGAACTGCTGGATAGGGACTTAAGATCAAATCATTTTCACACTTATAAATTTTTTCTCCTTCTTCTGTTTCGTAAGGAATCTGCAAGACCATTTTTTTATTGGCAATGCCCATTTCTGAAAAAACAGATTGGATCAATTCTTCAAAGCGATTGCCCGCATGCTTGCGCGCACTATTGGGCTGTACTAGTAAATCGAGACCAGCACCAATGGACTGTTGGATGGTATACAAGACTTGGTCGGCGGTATGCTGGCCAAACAGATCAGGGCTTCCGCCCGCCTTGATTAAGGCCAAAACCTTCATCATCTCCGCAAAGCGCTCTTGAAAAACAGGTGCTTGAGCTAGGAATAATTTGGTATTGATGGGACGGATAAATTTGGTCGTACCAGCAATCTGCTGCCTATAAATGCGATAGCTGTGTTTTTCTTCATAATCCTGAAGTACATTGGGAAGGTACTGCAAAATTCGGACGCACAAAGCACCAAATTCCTCTAGGTTTTCTTTCTTCGCTTGTAAATCTTGATCCAGCGTCTGCATCTTTGTTTTTTGCGAATATAAGACTATTTACGGATTTGAAATGCTCAAGGATCCTTGCTATGGAAATAGGGGACTTAGCCGCAAAGCTCTGCCCTGATCTTTACCAATGATCTTCTGGGAATAGCTAAAAGACCAGGTAGTTGATTCACAAATCCCCATTCCCCAAGCAACAGAAATCCTTCCATTTCGCGGCCTGGTCTCGATTAGAAATCAAAATAGTGGGGCCGCGATTTAACTTTTTCAGCATTTCCGACTAAAAAAACCTATTTTTGTACGATTACTTCTCCCCAAGTAATACTTTCCCCCCAAGGAAAACAGAAAAACGAATCCTTGTAATGAACATTTTGAACCGAAGCTTACTAGACTACTTCTTGGTTTTTCTTATTGCGATTTTTCTATTTTGGCCCTTGCCACCCTTGGAGAAAATAGAAGAAAAACCTAACAAATTGGCCGAGAAAAGTGCGCCAAGTGACCACTTCTTCCTACAACATAGTTTCCCAGATGCCCAGCCGGATATTAAAGCCTATACCAATGCTTTAAAAACGGCTCACAACGAGCTGTTGAATAAATCCAATGGTCTGCCGGGTTTTGATCATCCTTGGGATTTACGTGGCCCTGGCGATGCCGGTGGTCGAGTCAATGCCATCGTTGTGCATCCAAGCAATGATAATATCATGCTAGCGGGATATTCTGCAGGAGGAATTTTTAAAACCATTGATGGCGGCACTACTTGGTATCCTGTTTTTGATGACCAACCTTATTTGGCCATTGGGGACTTAATTTTTGACCCAAATGATCCCAATACCGTTTATGCCGGAACGGGAGATCCTAATATTACCAGTTATCCTTTCATCGGTCTAGGCGTTTACCGCTCTAATGACCTTGGAGAATCTTGGACACAAATTGGGTTGGAAGAGGAAGGGATTATTTCTAGAATTGCGATTGATCCTACAGATAGTGATATTATTTATGCGGGAGCTATGGGGATCCCTTTTGCAAAAAGTACGAAGCGCGGTTTATACAAAACAACGGATGGCGGAGCCAATTGGACCCAAGTTTTATTTCTAAGTGATTCAACTGGGGTAGCTGATGTTTTAATCAATCCAGATAATCCACAAGTAATTTACGCGGCGGGTTGGGATAGAATTAGAAATAATAGTCAATCGATTATTAGTGGCAATGGTGCTCGAGTACATAAATCTACGGATGGAGGAAAGACTTGGACCATGTTGGGAGGAGGATTGCCGCAAGAAAGATTGAGTCGAGTTGGATTGGCGATGTCTGGCAGCAATTCAGATCATGTATTTGCGCTTTATGTCGGTTTGGATTTTAATGTCCATGGCTTATACAAAACAACGGATGCCGGAAATAATTGGTCAGAAATACCGACCGATCAATCAACGGGACTTTTCACCAATGCCTTGGGAGGTTTTGGTTGGTATTTTGGACAAATAAGGGTGGATCCGAATAATGACAATCGCCTGTTTATTTTGGGAGTACAATTATGGGCTTCTAATAATGGTGGAAACTCTTGGTTTATCTTTTCCCAAGTTGGAGGAGGAGCCATTCCCCATGTAGATCAACATGATCTTGTTTTTAATAATTCAGGAGCGATCATTTTGGGAAATGATGGAGGAATGTATAAAATGGAGCCCGGGACAAATACTTGGACAGACATTGAAGATATACCCGCTACTCAGTTTTATCGGATTGCTTATAACCCACACAACCCAGATGCTTTTTACGGAGGAACCCAAGATAATGGAACGCAGATGGGCTTGCGCTCAGACGCCAAAGATTGGGATCGTATTTTTGGAGGAGATGGTTTTCAAGTCGCCTTCCATCCCACCAATCCAGATGTATTTTATGTAGAAACTCAAAATGGAGACATTTGGGCCACCACCAATGGCGGAGTTGGATTCTCCTACGGTTCCACGGGATTAAATCCCGGAGAACCCAAATCTTGGGATATGCAATACATCATTAGTCCACATAATCCCGATATTTTATACACCGGAACCGATCGTCTTTACATCAGTGATAACGGTGCAATTCCGAACTGGGTACCGATCACCGGAAATTTGGCGGCGCCAGATGGGATTACCTTACCTCGCTATCATTTGATCAGCACCCTTTCTGAATCTCCAATGGATAGTGCATTGATCTATGTAGGGACTTCAGATGCTAAAGTGAGAAGAAGAAACCCAGACGGAACCGTAAATGATATCAGCGTTGGCTTACCGACTCGATATGTAACGGATGTGGTGGCCTCACCAGATCAACCGAATGTTGTTTTTGTAAGTCATTCGGGGTATAAGGATGGAGAATTTATTCCACACTTGCACCGATCAGATGATCGGGGAAATAACTGGATTAATATCTCCGGGGATTTACCTCCGCTCGGAGTCAATGATCTTTTTATCATGCCCAACTATGCCGGTCAAGTAATTTTTGCTGGAACGGATGGTGGACTCTATGCCACTTTGGATGGCGGAAGCCATTGGGAGCGATTGGGACTTGGAATGCCGATGGTCCCCGTTTATGATATTGCTTATAATGACGTTTATAATGAACTCGTGGTGGGAACTCATGCGCGGTCTATTTATTCTTTTCCCTTAGATTCAATCGGTGTTAGTAATATGCCGCTTCAGGTAAGCATTAGTGGCAATATCAGAAAAGAATCAGGAGAAGGCATCAATAACGTGGATCTAGGTGGTTTGGCGAGCACCGGAACTGATGGCAATTATGCTTTGCAAACCTTTCCCGTAAATTGTCCAATTAGTCCAGAGAAAGATGCCAATATTCGAGTGGGTCTTTCGGTGATTGATATGGTGATGATTCAAAGGCACTTGCTGTTTGTGGATACCTTGGATTCGCCCTATAAAATAATAGCGGCGGATGTCAATAATGATAATGGAATGAGTATAATTGATATCGTCTATATCCAAAGAGCCTTATTGTTTATCGATTCTGCTTTTATAAATAATACTTCTTGGCGCTTTGTTGATGCAGCCTATACTTTCAATAATCCTTTGATTCCTTTGATCGAAGATTTTCCAGAATCTTATGATTGCAATGGGGTAGTAGGGAGTGTTTCCGGTACAGATTTTATCGGGATCAAAGTAGGGGATGTGAATGGAGATGTTTCTCCCGGATTCCAATCGGATCCGAATAGTGAGCTGCTACAAAGTAGCTTGGATTTATCTTATGAAGATCAATTTTTTACAGCTGGTGAAGTCGTGGACATCCCTGTACAAATGAATTTGGATAAGCCATTGCTTGGCTTGCAAATGGAATTGGCCTTTGATCCTGCGGTATTGGAATTAGTAGAAGTGAAAAGTGGAAGTCCGACGCAGAATCTACCGGGGGAATTGGCTTCTAACGAGCACCAGAAAGGTTTGGTCGCTGTGGTGTGGACTGCTGGTTCCGAAGTTTTGGAAAATGGAAACCAAGATTTTGTCACCCTAAAATTTAAAACTAAAAGCAAAGGTAAGATAAGTGATTTCTTAGCTCTAAATAATGATTTTTCCGCAGAAGCAGTATTGGAAGAATATGGAAATATGCAGCTTAAAGAGGTACAACTAAATGCTTTTTTGAGTACTGGATTGTCTGCGCTTACTCCAAGCGACGCAGATGTTGTAAAAGCCTTTCCCAATCCCTTTACGGACGAAACACAGATTTTAATCCAGTTGCCAGAATATGATGCTAGGGAGACTTTGACCTTAAACGTTTTTCAATTGGATGGTAAACGCTTACTAAGTATTCCGGTGACTTTAAATGCTGGAGAAAATACCTATACCTTAGATGGTCAATTACTGCCACAAAAAGGACTGTATTATTTGTCCATAGATGGAACAGGAAAGAGAAGGTCGATTCCTTTGATTTATGACTAGGGTAAACTACATTTGTCCTAAATCCTAGCTTTTGAATATTCTTCAATTTCGTGTCCCTATTTTGATTCTTGCTTTGCTTTGCTTAGGGGCTTCGCTATACCTTATTCCCAATTTAAAAGCGGATTATAATTTTGAAAACTTCTTTCCCAAAGGAGATCCTGCCGTCGATTATTTTCAGCAATACCAAAAAGATTTTGATACCGATGAAAACCTGTTGATGTTTGCCATGCAAAACAAACCAACGGTATTTGAGACTTCCTTTTTAAAGCAAATGGATAGCCTCACCACTTTACTCCAAAGAGAACCTTGGATATCCAGAGTTTTTAGCCTAACCAATGCCACCGAATACCGAAAAAGTCCCTTTGGAATCGTGGAGATTCCACTGCTGAAATTAGATAATCCTGATTTTTCCAAAAGCGAAAAAAGATTACTCGCTGATCCACGCATCAAACATCTTTTGCTCAGCGAAGACAGTCAAACACTGGCCTTACTGATGGAGCTGAAAAATGATTTGACAGAAAATCAGGAGGACAGTCTATTGCAAAGAATATATACCATTACCGAGAGCTTGGGCTTATCCGATTTTCATCTTGGTGGAAGAATGTATACGCAGACCAGTTATATTGATATGTTGGAGAGGGAAAATGTGATTCTAGTTCCCTTGTTTATGGGAATGGTGGTGCTTGTCCTTTTACTTTTGTATCGTTCTTTTTGGTCTATCTTGGTTCCAACGTTAAGTGTATTGATTGGTTTGATTTTTTTGTACGGTTATGCGGCGGCGATTGGCAGGAGTATCAATCTGGCTACCTTGATGTATCCAACCATTATGGCGGTCGTCGGGATGTCTGACCTAATCCATTTATACACCAAATACCAACAAGAACTCGCCAAAGATATTGGGAAAACTCAAGCGATATTAAATAGCTTAAAAGAACTTAGAACGACTTTATTGCTGACTTCATTGACAACGATCATTGGATTTTTGACCATTGCGATGTCTCCGATTCCACATATCCAAACCTTTGGATTTGATGGAGCAGTAGGGGTTTTGATGGCCTATATTATCGCCATTACCCTAACTCCGGTGATGCTCTCTTATTTGCCCGCCTCCCGAATTGAAAAAAGTAAAATCAATTGGGAAGGAATCTGTGATTGGATTTATGAGCAGACTAAAAATTCGCCGCAGCGCATCCTTATATTTTCTGGACTAGGACTGCTGCTTGCACTCTTTGGAATGACGAAGGTTGATAATAATAACTTCGCCTTGGGAGCCATTGATGATAGTACTCAACTCAAAAGGGATTTTCTGTTTTTTGAGAATGAATTGTCTGGAGTACGGACTTTTGAATTGGGCATCACCGTGCAAGGAGATCGTGAGATTACAGATCTGGAAGTTTTGATGGCTTTGGATAAATTGGAACGGCATCTTGATAGTATTGCTGTTTTGGGGCCTGTTTTTTCTCCGCTTACTTTTTATAAATCTGCTAATGCGATTGAACGAGGTGGCTTGAAAAATTATGCCCTACCTAGTTCTATGGAACAGCTCCAGCGTTTGGAAAAATGGAGAAGTAAAATAAAATTACCGTATACCAGCAAGGATCAAAAACGCGGTAGGATGACTGCCAAAATGAGGGATTTAGGTCGCTTAAGGGTAAAGGAAATTACCGAAGGAATTGACCATTGGATTGCTCAGAATATTTCGAGTGACCTTTTACAATTTGAACATACCGGCTCGAGTATTTTGGTCGACAAAACCAATGAGCAATTGATTAGTCAAATGTTTTCTAGTTTATTATTGGCTTTCTTTCTGGTCTCTCTGATTGTAGCTTGGTTGTTTCGGAAAGTAAAAATGATATTGATCTCTTTAATTCCCAATATTTTTCCTTTGATCCTGACGGCAGGGGTGATGGGATTTGTTGGGGTAGAATTAAATGGTTCAACGGCAATTATTTTTACCATCGCTTTTGTGATTGCCGTAGACGATACCATTCATTTTTTGGTGAAGTTTCAACGCCAAATCTCCGCTTTTCAAGATATTGAACTAGCCATAAAAACCACTTTGCGGGAAGCTGGAAAAGGCATTATTATCACCAGTTTGGTTTTGACTTCTGGCTATTTTATTCTGTTCTTTTCCGACTTTAAAGAAGCGTATTATCACGGAGTTTTGATTTGTTTTACCTTGGCTTGGGCATTATTGGCGGATCTATTTTTGATTCCGATTCTTTTACGTCGGTTTTTCGGAAGCCTCCCGAGCAAAACCCAATCAAGTGCCAAGGGATATTAATCTTGCTATTTCTTTAAGCCATGATTACCGGAGTTGCTTGTAGCAAGCGTCCTTGCTTTAGTTTTTGTAAACTAATTTTACCAATTTTTCGTAAAGCTTTAATAGTCGTTTCTGAAATTTTTCTTTCTTCGTTTTTCATAATGATTTTATTTGGTGAAATAGGAAGGTTTTTAAAAAAAATCAATAATCGATGGAGTCGATTTTTCCATCAATAATTATAATGCTGATCTTGAAGTAGGCATGGACAAAATTGCCAGCTTGTTTTCCGGCAGTCCAGTTTTGCGGCATATTGTCAACGAAATCCTTGGTCTTGTGCAAACTTCCCTCAGGCATATTATTTTTACCTCTTGCTCCTGCAAAACAATGAGATCCATCTTTTAAAATGACCAGTTGTAAAATAATTTCTCCAATGGTCACTTCTTCTATTTGCGGTATTTCTAAATCAGAAAGTACATAATCGGCTAAATCAGTATCCAAATCTCCATAATAAGGCATCTCTTCTACGATCTCGTAAATATCGAGCCCACCAAAGGCGCAACTATCTTCCGTCTGTGTGTTGGCATCAGAACAAGTCATCAAAGGAACTTGGTCCTCTTGTTTACAAGCATGGAAGGTGAATAAAAAGATACCCAATAAAAGGGCAGTAATAATTGGCGTTTTAGATTTCATTTTTTTTTCATTTATATTTCAAAAACTTCCAATTTAAAT
>CAYQRA010000234.1:0-9114 GCA_964419315.1 uncultured Saprospiraceae bacterium
GAAATCTTCTCGATTGTGTAATTTTTCTAATAAATAAAAACGAGCCAATCCAGTGATTTTACAACTGACCACCGGAACAGATTCATTCGTTGCTCCAAATTCTATGGCTCGAATGGTTTCATTCATGGTGTGATTGAAATCCTTTTCTTCTTCTTTGGCTTCGGCACCGTAATCTAGGATAGATTGGGTATCAAAAGAATAGAGTTTGCTGATCGCGGCTTGACACTCCAATAAGGTTGTTCCTCCAACGAATTGAGCAAAAATCGTTTTTTTAACAACCGTACTCGCAAATGGTAGGTGCCATCGAACAGCTTGCATCCCCAATTTGGAACCAAATTCCACCAACCATTTTTTGTTCATCAATTTGAACAACCATGCTGCCTTTTTCAATTCATCATCTGATTTAGTTGAAAAGGCTATCTCGGTATTAGAAAAATCTAATTTTGTATTTTTTCCTTTCATAATAGTCTGACTCATAGTAGGATTGATTTAAAATTCATTCTTTTGGTGAACGTCAACACAGGATTCCTAAAAGTGTGGTTTCAAAAATAAAATCTTTATTGGGAGGGCTTATTTTTAAAAGCTTTTACCGAATCTTTTAATTAGGACGTTTTCGCAAGCATAAAGTATCAAAAATCAAGGATTTCTTGCCAAATGCGCCATGCCTCCTCAGCTTGAAGATGTAACATTTCCAAACCGTTTATTGTTGGGCAGCCAAGCTGATTTCCCTTTATCAAAAATAGAGTTTTTTCTGGATTATAAACCAAATCGTACAAAGTGTTTTTGGATCGCAAGAATTCGTAAGGAATCGCAGGGCAAGAATCATCATTAGGTGACATTCCCAAAGGGGTCGTATTGATGATCAATGGATAATCTGCTAAGTGTTCTTTGCTCAATTCTGCATAGGTCAAATTTCCTTTTCCTACCTTTCGGGAAATAAAAAGATAAGGAATATTACTTTTTTCCAAGGCATGGGCTATGGCCTTAGAAGCCCCACCCGTCCCCAAGATCAAGGCACCAGATGCCTCTTGCTGATGCCGTTCTAATAAGCGATGAAGGGAAGTATAAAAACCGTAATAATCTGTATTATAACCAATTAGCCGACCTTCTTTGATTATAATGGTATTGACCGCGCCGATGGCTTTAGCCGCAGGATCAATTTCATCTAGGTAGGGTAAAACTTGCTCTTTATAGGGGATGGTTACATTAAGCCCCTTTAAATTGGGGTACTTTTGGATCAATCCCGGCAATTGACTGATCTCCTCCAAAGGAAATAAATCGTAGAAAATATGGTCAATTCCAGCTTTCTGGAATTTTTCGGCAAAATACCGTTTAGAAAAAGAATGACTCAGGGGAAACCCAATCAAACCCAAAAGGTGAGAAAAAGAGGAAAGATCTTTTGGAAGGAATTTTTCTTTAGACATAGACATGTATTGCCCTAGGCTTCTTCGGGCTTACTAAAGCGTTCTAAAACAAAAACAGAAAGGAATCCAACGAGCATCAAGACCAAAGCACCAACAAGCATGGGATCCCCATCAAACTGGGAAGGTGCCACTGATTGTTCGAGAAAAGGAACCACTTCTCCTTTAGAGTTGACTCGAGTGGAAAGTACATTCCGCCAAGGCCATATTTTATTAAGCGACCCAATCATAAAGCCGGTCAATAAAGCAAGGGTTTGGGTTTTGTAGTTTTTAAAAGTCCAAGAAAGTACTCGGGAGAAAGTAACTAATCCAGTCAAACAACCCAAAGCAAAAGTACCAACAATCAAAAGGCTTTCGGTTTCGAAAGTGGTTATGGCTTTTCTTACCGTCGGTAAAACCACCGTATACATTCCCATCAATAAAAGGATAAAACTTCCAGAAATCCCCGGTAAAATCAGGGCAGAAATAGCGATCGCACCAGAGAGAAATACAAACCATAGCGCTTCATTGCCTTGTGCAGGACTTGCAATGGTAATGTAATAAGCTACGATGATCCCCACTAATACCGCAATGATTTCTGCGATTCCCCATTTTCCAACCTGCCGCCCGATATAAATAGCCGAGCTAACGATCAATCCAAAGAAAAAAGCCCATAATAATTGTGGAAAGTTTTCGAGCAAATGACTCACTCCAAAGACTCCTATAATTACCCCAAAGGCCATTCCGGCCATCAAGGCCACTAAGAAAGTCCCATTGATTTGTTGCCAAAGCCCTTTAAAGCCATCGCGCTTAAAAGTGCCGATCAAGGAAAAATCAAAAGCTTTGATCGTATTGATCAATTTTTCATAAATCCCCGTAATAAAGGCGATTGTTCCCCCAGAGACACCGGGGATAACTTCAGCGATTCCCATCGCCATTCCTTTCAATATATTTTGCAAATATTGTGGCTTTTCATTCATGCAGCAAATGTAGGGAATTTTTTCAAGTGGGATTTCAAACTTTGGGGCAAATGCGGATAATCGCATCTAAAAATAATATTCTTGACCCCCACCTCTGTGTTTACCCTTGAAGTTGTAGGGAGAAGAGACTTTTTTACTAAAATCCATTTAGGCTTTGAATTCGTCAGGCTAATGACCTCGCGCTTTCTCCCGATCCTTATCTGACAGATTGGGTCGCGCTTCAATCACTTCTGCTTGTGGAGCATCGGAGTTCATCAAGTCCCTCAGGTTAGGTTGGCCTGCGTCTACCCAAGCAGTATACCAAGCACTTCCAACCGTAAGGATGGATCCACGCATTCTGGATTCTACTTGCCCGCCAAGCATTTTATGATAGGCTTCTGTATATTCTTTGCATTGGGTACGTACCGTCTGTCCATTGCGATCTTCATAACAAAACTGACGATCGGGAGGAAATTCATTTTTGAGGCGAATTTCGTAGGCCAGTAGGCTATCGAGATAAGTATGACTTTTGAGGACGATTTTCCAGTAATAATCATTGGGGTCTGCGATGTATCCTGCTTTTCCTACAAAGTAATCAAATTCTGTATCCGCAAAAAGTTCGGGAATTCGGCTTTCCCAAAAGGCATGAATCCCCACTTGGTTGGTCATTTGTCCATTATAATTTTCGGTGGTGTGCAGTGGCACATGTGCATCACCGATATAATGACCAAACTCTGAAGACAGTTGGATAATTTTCTGTGGATCTTTCTCTTCAAAAGCCTTGGTCAATCGTTGTTGCATTTTCACCAAATGGTAAGGTAAAATGCCATATTCAGAAAAGCGATCTATGGCTAATATTTCTTTGACATCTTCGGGAAAAGCATTGAGGTTCAATAAGGTCGTCAGCCGCGCGGGATCGACCTTCCATTCGTCTTCATAATATTGAGGCAAAATAGCTTCCTTAAAAAATTGTCCATATCCTTCTTTATCAAATATCAGAGAATCTCTTCCCGTCACTTTTTTTAAATACCTTCCTTTCCAAGTAATCTCTGAATCCGTCCATCCAGATTTTTTATAATTCATCAACTCTAGCGTATCTCCTTTACTGGTCAGGGCATAAAATTCGGTATATTTTTGTAAAGCGCTCGACCATTTTCGAGGTACTTCTGCGAAAGGAAATTTTCCCCAGTGATCAATATCAATATAGTGGCGTACTGCTTCGTGTTTGGTTGCGTAGCGCCTTTTGTCTGGATCTACGGCATGCTCCGTAATGTATTCAATTTGATTTTTATAAAGAGGAATCAATTCTGGTGGCAAAGTAAAAACTGCCAACCGATTGATTCGCCGATGACCGAAAAAGCCCCAATCTTCTTCCATTGGAAGCGCTCCAGAAAAAAGAAACAACATAGACAATAATAGGGCAATACCTAAGAAGTGATTCTGATAAGCCTTCATGGTCTTTTAATTATTTATGACTTAGAAAAACTGAGGATAGCCCCAAAATAATTTTCCAAAAACCCGTTGCTGTACCAATACAAAATCTTCTCCATCTACATCTGCAAAATATCGAAATACTGGGCGATTGGTAGCCACCATTCCGTATTCCTCTTTTCCCACTTCTGCATCTTCTGGAAAGATCGGAAAAAATTTGACTCGTTTTTCGGTTCCATCTTTTTTGGTCATGGTGATTTCACAAAAAGGCAATTGTTTGATTAAATTTTCCTTATCCGTATGTTCGTTCCGAAAAGCCTCCGCAATCTTTTCTTCAAACTCAATTAAAAAGCCTTCTGCCTTTCCTGCTTGTACTGGTTTTTCTATTTTAGGAGTTGTTGGATAAAGTGGCTCTACTGTGAATTTCCTATTCGATACTCGGTTTAAGAAAAAAGAATTGGCGTTTAACTCTGGATCTGGATAATCTATTTTAACCGATTGAATATCATCTGGATCTTCTTGAAAAATACCTTTATCTCTCCAATCAACTCCATTGAGGCTGTAGCGATTATAGATGGTTCCGACCCAGTTGGGAATATGTGCGATCAGCGGTTCATCTGAGTCTTCCAAAATTACCGTAGTGCCATAATCATCCTGACTAGAACCGCCCACATAATAGGCCTTTATCTTTTCTCCGGCTTTATTATAAGCTTCGACTTTGAGACCACCGGTACTTAAGTTTTCCACCAAAAAATCAGTGGCCGCCGCCGCAGGACGAAACTTCACTCTAATCCGAGTCATCGCATCCAATAAATTGCGAATCGCCCCTGGGCGTACTTTAAATCCCTGATCGTGTTCCCAATCTAATCCCGGTCCTTTTCGGGTCAAGGTATTGGTATTGCCTTTTCGATCAGCGATAAATATTTTATGAATCTCTTCCTTATCGTCTATGGCAAATATTTTTTCAAATTCAGAACCTTCGGTTCCTCGAGCGCCTTTGCCATCTTTGAGATACATCATGGCTCCCAATCCAAACAGGATAAAAAGAGAAAGTAAAATTAGCGTTTTCTTCATGGTTTTTATTTTAGAAAATCAGAAGGTTAACAAATTTGATAGCCAGCTTCAAAAGAAGGATAAAATTTAACGTGCAAAACGTCGACGTCGAATCACATTATACAAGAGACCAAAGAATCCTAGAAAAATAATGGGAATCAAAACATTGATCAATTGCCATTTGGTTTTTTCTGTTTTTGCTTTGACTTTATCTAGTAATCGTAGTTTGACATCTTTACCCCTTGCTTCGATGACCCCTTGGTCGTCGATTAAATATTCGATGGCATTCACCAAAAAATTACCATTCGCTGGATAGACTCTTCTTTCAAATGGATTAAAGCCTACTTCTTGAAAAGTACCATCTCTTGGATTGACATAATTTCTGGCAATTTCTGCATCCGAAACAACAATCATTTTGGTATCTACACTTTTATCTTTAAAGGTCATCCCTACCTGTTCCAGGAGGGCACTGGATTCGCTAGTTAGTCGATTCGCAAAAAGGGAAGGAAACTCCCCTTCTAATAAGACCGCTAGATTTTGACGACCTTTATTAAACTTACTGGGATCTGGATCGTAGCGTAAAATTTCGAAATTGAGTCGAACAGGCGTCAATTGAAGTCGACTTAGATTAGACGATTGTAGGAGCACCGTTTTCTTTACCGGTGTTTTGGTTTTTATGGTATCAATCGTACTTGGAAAAAAGAGATTCACCCGATCCAAACTTTTGACGATGGGGTGATCTGAAGTAGGCGCCGCCAATAAATGGTAATACCAAGGAAACAGATCATATTGATTTCCAGAACCCAATTGGCCACTGATCAATGGAATGCGGGTACACTCAAGGTCAAGCACCAAATTGGGTTGAATCCGAGCGCCATAATTAAAGAGGAGATCATCGAGGTCGAGTGGATAATCTCTGGGGAGAAAATCATTCGTTGGCCGGAGGCTATCTAAGCTCACACCAAGTCGATCGACCAACCACAAGACCTTTCCTCCATTCATCACATATTGATCTATTTTTAGTTTGTCTCTATTCGAAAAAGTTATCCGTGGCCTTGCGATCACCAAGACTTTAATGTCCTGACTGATATTGATTACACTATCTAAAGGTAAAAACCCAATCTCATAAAACTCCGCCAATTCTTTGGCAAAAGATTGCAGCTCTTCGGGGCGATATTCTCCATGCCCTTGAGTAAAAAGGACGGTGGGATTATTGTATAATTTTATTTTCTGGATGCCATTGGCCAACTTGTATTCTAGGAGTCCGACAGAGTTATTGAGCACTACCTCGCTGGGTACGCCGAGCATTTCATTTTCCAAAAGATTGATCGGCATTACGCGATCTTTATAATGAATAATAGCCCAAGGATAGATCAATAATTCCTTGGTTCCCTCTGCTGCTTTTACGCGAAGGTTGGTTGGAATAATGCCCTCCTCCGCCAAAGTGTTTCTTGTTTCATTGATTTGATCGGGGGTGCCGTCCGAAGGGTTTTCAAAACTATATTCAATCAAGCCATTTTTGCTGGCGAAGTCCCCTAGAATTTCTTGGGTAGCATTTTGCAAACGCTTAAATCCTGCGGGAAACTCTCCGTCCAATAAAACGCGAATATAAATTCGCTCCTCCAAGTTTTCTAGTAATTTTACCGTAGGCTTAGTAAGCGTAAATCGCTTTTCTTCAGTGAGATCGTATTGGCTATAAAAAGGCTGTGCTAGGATATTGATAAAAATCAAAATACCCGCAATCAAAAGGGTTTGTAGGATATTTTGAAAAGAAAAACCTCCCTCCCATTTTCTACGCTCAAGTGAGGTTTTGGTAAAAAGTAAAAACAATGAAATCACTGACAGGAAATAGACCACATCTCTGGAATCAATCAAGCCCCGACTGATGGAATTATAGTGATAATCAATGCCAATCATCTGCACGATATCATCTACTTTTCCAACAAAAACAGGAAGGCTACTGAGGAAATAAAAGCCCCATTGTACAAAGAAGCACAAGAAGACCGCTAAGACAAAAGAGACAATTTGATTATTGGTCAGAGAGGAGGCAAAAATGCCTATGGCCACAAAGGTGGCCGCCAAAAGAATCAACCCAAAATAAGATCCCATAATCGCCCCCGAATCCAAATTACCAACAGGAGATCCCAATTGGTGGACCGAATAATAATACAATAAAGTTGGAAGCAAAGCAAAAAGGACTAAGACCAAACAGGCAAAATATTTACCCAGAATAATCGACAGTTCCGAAATAGGACGAGTAGCCAATAACTCAATCGTCCCTGTTTGTTGTTCTTCCGCAAAAGATCGCATGGTGATCGCAGGAATCAAAAACAAAAATACAAATGGAGCAATACCAAACAATTGATCCAAAGTAGCATAGCTATAATTCAAAATACTATAATCTGGAAACACCCACATCACCAAACCCATCAAAACCAGAAAAACACCAATCACAATGTATCCGATTAGGGAACTAAAAATAGCATTGACTTCTTTAAAAAATATACTCAGCATAATTAATTTTCGTACTGTTTAATAATCCAACTCCAACAACTTCGATACCTTATAATTTAATCCCTATGGATATCGACTTCATTCCGATCAACATAAATCAATAAACATTTAAATAATTTTTCCTCTATTTCTGGAGTCGTCATATCGAGCATGGTTTCTACCAGTCGTTCGTCATCTACGATCCAACGGATAAAATTTTGCGGGTTAAAATCCTCGATGGCTCCAGTTTCAAAATGAAGCATTTTTTCATAGATGATCGTTTGTACTCTTTCGATGATCGCTGTGCGAAATACTTTTTGATTCTGCGGATTGTAAACCGGCATTTCCAATTGCCTTTTCACTTCTTTTTCATAATTGAAATAACAAATTTTCCCTCGCAAACGAAGCCCCGCAAAAACGGTTAGCACCTTATCCAGTTCTTTCTTCTCCAATCGGATATAAGGAATACCTCCAAGGCTTAAGCCCCATATTTTTTCTAGATCCAAAAGTTCTGCATCTTCCGTTTTTCCATTTTTGATGTACTGCACTTGAGTCATAAAATTTTGTGGATTGGAATAAATGACGGCATCCACTTCTTCCCAAGTTAGACTGGGTTGATTTTTTTGAAAATCTTCAAACGAAAAATAAATTCCATCTTCAAATTGGAAATTTTTAGTCAAGACTTGTATTGAATCTTGGGCAGCCAAACTTGTAAAAAACAAGCTCAAAAAGATAGGAACAAAAATAATTCTCATGTATAGATTAAGATGGTTTGGATGAAATTATTTAGTCAATTGTTGAAAGACATCTTCAACACTAAAGACTTCCTGATTCATTCCAATTAAAATTAAATTATTATTTACGGCAAATCGAAAGACATCGCTGCGAATATCATTTTTCAAATCCGCCACCAATTGATAGCGATTATTAGAAATGGACTTAACTTCTTTCACTCCTTTTATTTTCTTCAATTCCCTTTCTTGCACCTTGCTCAAAAATTCGACCGTAACGACCATTTCCCCACTGACCAATTGTTGTAAACTATCAATATTATTATTGGCTACAATCTTTCCTTTATTGATAATCACTACCCAATTACAAAGTGCCTGAACCTCTTGCATGATGTGGGTAGAAAAGAGGACAGTTTTTTCTTTTCCAATATCCGCAATCAATTTTCTGATCTCTGCCAATTGATTCGGATCAAGCCCAGAAGTGGGTTCATCGAGTATCAAAACTTCGGGATTGTGCATCATCGCCTGCGCCAATCCAACTCTTTGTCGATAACCTTTAGAAAGGGCACCGATCAACTTTTTTTGCTCGCGCGTCAATCCCGTCATTTCGATCATTTCATCCACCCGACTTTTGCGATTAGGGATTTTGTGAAGCCCTGCAATAAAGTGAAGGTATTCTTTGACATACATATCTTTGTAGAGCGGATTATGCTCTGGTAAATAGCCAATTCTTTTGCGTACCTCCATTGGATCTTTCTCGGTATCATAGCCACACACATAGGCCTTACCCGCACTCTGAGGAATAAAGCAGGTTAGAATTTTCATGGTCGTCGTTTTGCCCGCCCCGTTGGGGCCCAAAAATCCAAGTACCTGCCCTTTGCTCGCTTCAAAGTTCACTTCGTCCACTGCCTTTTGGGCACCATATATTTTGGTTAGACCTTCTACTTTTACAGACATCCTTTGTCGTATTATTAGACTTTATTCTAAATGATATTGTATGGCTAAAAATTTATCTTTTTTCCGCACTCTGCTTCACGTCCTCGCCTT
>CAYQRA010000235.1:0-9083 GCA_964419315.1 uncultured Saprospiraceae bacterium
TAGATTGATCTACTTTTGACTAGGTCTAATCGCGTTCTATCGTTAATAGAGTTTATTGCTGGATCAAAAATTTAGTCAAACCTCCTTGCTGGCTTTTGCCAGGCAAATGGATAAAATAGATACCAGCAGGAAGATCCCTTAAATTTATCGCAAAGAAATTGACTCCCTCTTGAAAAATCCTATTTTCTTTCCATTGGATTTGTCCTTGTGCATTATAGATTTCGATCCATGCTTGTTTTTCTACTGGACTTTCTATCACCAGATTCAATTCGTCAACGGCAGGATTAGGATATAATTTGTGAATGGTCGAACGTGGCTGTTTGCGCTCTTCGGAAAGTTTAGGGTTTAGGGTATTTCCAACTGGTACAATCACTGCGGCTTCATCGTCTTCGATAGCAGTACAGCAGACTCCATTGCCCGGATTAGAATCAACATCCATTTCTGCCAAACTCAAAACCTGCGTATAGCCAGTCACCGGACTTTCCCGAAGATTAAATAAATTGACTTGCATCATTGCGCTACCACCTGCCGGAATATTTCCTACTTCCCATTCTTCCGTAAAAGTACTAAATACGCCCTGGCTTGCAGTATAAGGATCACCACCATTAAAAACCAAACCTTCTGGTAGTGGAAAACTAATCACTACATTATTGGCGGCCTTATTTCCGGTATTATTGACCATCAAAGTCATGGAAAAATTTTCCCATTGACGGATAGAAGTCTCGCTAGCACTGAGGCTCATTTCTAAATCGACTCCCTCCGGATTATTGATACTACAAGGTGGTGGTGGTACGATAGAAATATCAGTGGTGCAATTTCCAGAATCATCCGTGATCCTTAGCAGGAAGCTACCACTACTGATGGCTAAGGCTGGTGAAGTATAAGTTTGTCCATAAGGGATTCCAGCCAAGGCTAGTCCACCTCCAGAAATTTCAAAAGTACTTCCAAGGTCTGTTCCGCTTGGATTGATGCTAATGGTGTAGGTATCATCATTGGGATCAACGGAGCCATTATCATTACAGACTAGGTCTGCCAAAAACGCATTAAAACTACAATCCGTTGGAGGCATTCCTCCACCATTTAGCACCAACAAAGTTTCATCATCTTCATTGGCCGTACAAGCGGTACTAGTACAAGTTCCATTATTGGGACTGGAATCCACATCTGCTTCATTTTGTGCATAAACCTGACCGTAAAGATTTATTGGAGCTTCACTTAAAGTAAATAATTCCAACTCCAAAGTCGCACTAGTTCCTGCATTGAGGGTTCCAATTTCCCAAAATTCAAGATAACTGCTAAAGGTACCTGCGGTAGCTTCATGAGAGACATAAGCCAACTCGGGAACGGCTGGTATTTCGACCCGAACACCAGTGGCATCAGTGGTTCCGGTATTGCTCAATTCCCAACTGAATTTTACAGCCGTATAATTATTCGGATTGGGATTGGACGTACTAAGTTTCAATTCTAAATCTACTCCCGGTGTTGGATTATTACCACTACAGGGCATGGGGGGAGCTAATTCCAAACTAGTCACACAAGTCGGATCGGCCAAATCACGGATACTCAAGTTGACCAGACCATCTGCTATAAATTTGGAAATTAAAAGGTCATCTGTGTAAGGAACATTGACAATGTCATTTCCTGAATTATTGGAAATAATGACTTGGTATTGATCGCTCGTGGCATTGTCTGGATTTACATAAAGGAAAAACTGAAAACCATCATCACTCGGATCATTTGGAGTTCCACTATCTGAGCAAATAGACGGACTAGTCGTAGCCGTCAGGGTACAGTTGCTATTGCTGCAAGGCTGTGGTGGATTTACCGTAAAGGTGGTAAAACAATCAGAGTTTTGTTGATCAAAAAGAGTGAACTCAATTGGACCCGAGCTAATAAAGAAATTGCCAATGCTTACTGCTTCTCCATAATTTCCTGTTAAGCCATTATAGCCTTGGGAGTTGGTGATCCAGCCATTAGAAAGAGAATTACTGGCGTCTACTTGAATGGTGAGTGACCATTCATCATCGAGTGGATCTGAACTATTGTTTGGGTTGATACAAGTCGTGGTCAATACATTAGAAGTGATAGAGCAGGTTCCTGAATTACTAATGATGAAAAGAGCTTCATCGTCTTCATTGGTGATACAAGTGGCGGGGTCGGAGTTGGTACAACCACCATTGTCGGGGGTACTGTCTACATCACCTTGTGCGGCATTGCTGACCTCGGCATAGAGGTAGAGTAGGACACTTTGTAAGGAATATAAATTGAGGTCGAAGGTCGCTGTGGCACCTGCTGCAAGGCTTCCAACGATCCATCTTCTTTCGGTAAAAATATCATAAGTTCCTTGGCTTGCTACATATTCATTTCCGCCTTGGTAGATAAATCCTTCGGGGAGTGGAATATCCACTTCCACATTCGTCGCAGTAGCCGTTCCGGTATTCGATAGGGTGAGGGAGAAGGTATAGTTTTTGAAGGCACCGGGTTCCAGAGGTGTACCCGTCATATTTAGCTCAAGATCAATTTGGGCATTTAGTTTTGGGGTTAAAAAAGAGAAGAGGAATAAAAGCAATAAACTCAAAAACCGATTTTGAGATAGTATTGGTGTTTTCATAACACGGGTGGTTTTATCTGGGTACAGGCTTCGCTTTTGAAGGGAAGAACCAATCAACACTGTTGTACTCAGTTATTGTTAATAAATGGTCTATCCACGGATCATTTGACCGAGGATAAGGTCAGCTTTTTAAATCGGTTTGAGAAGAAAAAATCTTTTGCCACTTCAGCAAGAAGTAGGTTCTAAAAGACTTTGCTTTGAATTTAGGTAGGATATTAAGGGGCTAGAAAAAAGGAAGTGAAATTCCTATATTTTCTATGACTCGTAATTTTATAGATCTAAAGTAAGTCCTTTTAGTGGATTTGCCAAAATCATTTTGATAATTAAGCGCTTGGAGGATATAAATGTTTAGCTAATGAAACTTTAAATAATAATAAAAAAAGTCCGCCAACTTTTAGCTGGCGGACTTTTTTTGAGGAATCTATTAGCCTCTTCAAGACTAAATAACTACTTATTTTTTGGCCTCTACCTTATATTGTTTTTGCTCAGAAACCTCTCTCAGCAAACGTTCATTGGTAAGAATTTCCTTTAAGCTTTTGTCTTCTAATGGGTCTTTTTCTTTGATTCCCGTAACTTTTAACTCTGTTCTTCGATTATCCTGATGAGCTTTATCGCTACAATTTCGGCCATTTTTACAGCCATTGACCAACTGCGTTTCTCCATAACCTCTGGAGGCCAAACTAGAGGAACTGACTTCACTATTGGCGAGGATATAAGCGACTGCTGCGTCTGCTCGTTTTTGCGACAGCGACAAATTATAACTATCCGTTCCTCGAGAATCAGTGTGCGATCCCAGTTCTACGGTGATGCCAGGATTGTCTTTTAAGATGCCAATGAGATTTTCTAATTCCACTGCAGCATCTTGGCGAATGTCCCATTTATTATAATCGTAATAGATGTTTTCTAATTTGTAGGTCGAATTTAATTTGAGCGGTTCCAGCTCGATATTGGCTAAGAAAGTTCCTAGTTTATTGCCATCACTCATTACATCGGTTACCCCCGGTTCGATGGTTCCCAATCCATCAAAACAAAGAATACAACCTTCGACATCTACATAGGCTTCTATCCGTTTATTGAAGTAGCCGTCCCTCCGGATCATGATGGTGTAATAATTTCCTCTTTCGAAAGAAAATTTGAAAGAGGGATGTGGCCATTTTTCCAAGACCAATTCTTCCCGTAAAGTCGTATTATTAAAGATTTCAATTCTGGCGCTGTCGATAGCATTGACGCCAACTTTTGCCGATCCTTTTCTGCGCGGCTCTGCAATCGTCACATCAAAAATATATCCCGGCTGTCGTTCCAATTCAATTTTTACATAAATTTTATCGGTCGTATCAATTGTTGATACGAGTACTTCTTTTTCGAAGAATAATTTTTTTTTGGCGACGATTCTTAACTCTTTGCCAATGGGGACGACCGCATTGAAAACGCCTTGTGTATTGGTACTAGTTTCTTTCAATAATTTACCGCTTTCTTTCTCTAATATTTTTATTGCTACCCTTTTCAAAAAACCACGATTATTCTCTTCAAAGACATAGCCTTGAAGGTCGATAGTTTGAGCGGATAGAGAAGAAAGGGAAAGGGTAGAAGCTAGACAGAGGGCTAGAAAAACTTGGGCTTTCATCAGTGATTTACGTTTTATGGGTTTCAAAGGATTATTCATCAAAAATCAAAAATACCTAAGAAATGGCAGCGGCTTATTAAAGTAACATTATTTTTTACGTACAAATTACGTTTTTGTTTAATTGGTCTAGCTTTGAATGCGGTAAATAATAAGGGAAAAACCTAGATGTTTAACCTAACAAAATAATGGTGGTCTAAAATACAATTATTTATCCTTTTTTAAACAACTTCAGTAATTGGATTTCAGTGGTCTTCCTAAAAAATAAGTCTCCTCTTGCACTTACACAAAAGGAGACCTCTTTTTTCCCTATGGTCACTTTTAGCAATTGACGAGCAGTTTAACCCATCAAAACTAGACTTAGTCGTTCTAATTGGATTAGGATTTTTCTTCCCAAATATTCGCTAGGTGCACAATCGTAGAAACCGCTTTTTTCATATCCTGTACCGTGACCCATTCGTGTTTGGAATGAAAAGCATGTTCTCCGGCAAATATATTGGGACAAGGTAAGCCCATAAAAGACAATCTAGAACCATCGGTTCCTCCTCTAATACTGGATTGCTTGGGAGTCATGCCCGCCCGTTTTATGGCTTCTACGGCAAAGGAAGCTACTTGCGGATATTGATCCAATACCTTTTTCATATTTCGATATTGCTCCGTTACTTTAAATTCAATGCGAGAATTTGGATAGTTTTGCAGAACCTCATTGACGATGCTTTGTAACTCACCTTCATGCTTGGCCAAACCTTCGTCTTCAAAGTCGCGAATGATAAATTTAAGAACTGTTTTTTCAACACCACCTTCTATGCTTGTTGGATGAATAAACCCTTCTTTCTTTTCCGTAGATTCTGGTGATAATCGATCTTTAGGTAAAGCTGCTAAAATATCACCTGCTATTTTGATCGCACTTTCTAATTTGCCTTTGGCAAAACCTGGGTGTGCACTTACTCCGTGGATTTCCAAACTTACCCCATCCGCAGAGAAGGTTTCATCTTCCATCGAACCACGGCTTTCGCCGTCAATGGTATAGCCAAAGTTGGCGGCAAGGCGATCCATGTCCAATTTGTTTACGCCCCGTCCGATCTCTTCATCCGGAGTAAATAGGATTCGGATTTTTCCGTGCTTCACTTCGGGGTGTTGAATCAAATAATGAACAGCGTCCATGATTTCAGCTACTCCGGCTTTATTATCCGCTCCCAAAAGGGTCGTTCCACTGGCAGTGATAATGTCATTACCTATTTGAGCCTCAAGATCGGGATGGTCCGCCATGCGAATGACCTGTGAGGTATCATCTGGCAATACCAAATCTTGTCCCTGATAATTTTCATGGATCATTGGTTTTACATCCTTGCCACTAGAATCTGGGGACGTATCCATATGAGAGCAAAAACAGATGACAGGAATATCTTTCTCTGTATTGGCTGGTAAAGTCGCATAGACATAACCGTATTGATCTAATTCAGCATCCTTAATCCCCATAGCGGTCAATTCTTCTACCAATACTCGTCCCAAATCTTTTTGTTTTTCCGTAGAAGGGGAACTGCTTGAATTGGGATCAGACTGAGTGTCAATGGTGACATATTTAAGAAAACGCTCTGTTACAGTAAATTGATAATTATCGAGACTCATCGGTATTAGATTTATTGGACGATTAAAAATTGGGATCAAAAATAGGAAATACCTTAGCTTTCTCCCTTTTTTTAAAGAATTTTATTTTTTTGATGCAACCTTTGGTCTTTGAAGAGCACTAGAAGGGTATAAATGAGAAAGAATAGATTTAAATAAAAGAGGAGACTTTTAGCTAAGGCGGAAAAAAACTTAAAACGAATCATTGACAAACGCAGACCATATATTAGCCAAACAATGCCAGCAAGGCGATCGGAAAGCACAAAACCAGTTGTTTGTACAATACAAACGAATGCTTTTTGGCGTGTGTCTGCGCTATGCGGGAGGTCGAGCGGAAGCGGAAGATATTTTACAGGAAAGTTTTATCAAAATCTACGGAGACTTGTACCAGTATCAACCAACAGGGCCACTAGGTGCTTGGATGAGAAAGGTCACCGTTAATGTAGCTTTACAACATTTGCGAAAAAAGAAAAACCTCTTTCCGGTGGTGGATATGGAGCAAGTCGAGGCTCCTTATGAAGTGGAAGAAAATCTAATGGATCAAGATCGGGCAAAAGCGATTCTTAAAATGGTTCAACAACTTCCAGAGGGCTATCGACTGATATTTAATTTACAGGTGATGGAGGGCTTGACTCATCCAGAGATTGCGGAGCATTTGGAAATCAGTGTCAATACAAGTAAGTCCCAATTGTCTCGCGCCAAAAAATTATTGCGAAAAATGTTAGAAAAAAAATACAGTAGTTGATTGAACTATAAGAGTTTGTACGAAATTCTTTAGCATTTATTCTAGAGAATAGAGCACTATAAACATATTTGATATGAACGATAAATTTGATAACCAGGATCTGGAGAAATTCTTCCACGACAACCTCGACCAATATGGGGAGGAGCCAGGGGAAGAATTTTGGACGGAATTAGAGCCGATGATTCCACCACCGCCGAAAAAGCGCCGACGTGGCCTTTTGCTTTGGTGGTTTTTAGGTGGCTTTTTTATGGTCGCCCTAGGAACCTATGTATGGTCTAATCAACAGAATTTATCTGAATTAGAAAAGCAAATGTTGAGTCAACAACAAGAAATTAAAGCTTTGAAAACTAAAAAAGAAAAAGAAAATATTGTAGAAGCAGTTTCTCCCTTAAAGGAAAAAAAATCAGCAGAATTAAAGGAACCAATAATAGAATCAAAACCAAATAAAACGTCAAGCATTAAACCAGATAATACGGCGCAAACCTTCAAAGACTTTTACGCCCTTTCTACAAAACCAGATTCGTCCATATCTGGAAATCCTTCTACGAATCGGGAAGGCCAAGTTGCTGCAAAAGGAGTAGTAAAAAAGGAAACTCCAACAGAGATTTTAAAAATCAAAAAATCAGTACTACTCAGGGAGCGATTATTTTGGGATACCTTTGATTTATTGGCGACCAAACGCGATTCTTTAGTGGCTAGGGAGAAAACTGAAAATCCAAGACTGGTA
Source organism: uncultured Saprospiraceae bacterium (assembly GCA_964419315.1). Lineage (GTDB taxonomy): Bacteria > Bacteroidota > Bacteroidia > Chitinophagales > Saprospiraceae > CALLVY01. The sequence goes on from CAYQRA010000235.1 coordinate 7,331, forward strand.
CCTCCCATTATTACTCCAGAATGGGAGCCGCGAATAGGGCTTGGCGCTTTTTATGAATCTTGGGTTTTGATTTCAGGTGCTGTTTCTAGTTCTGATGAGAATTTTCGAGAATTTAGTGGACGATCCTTTGGGGTGAATTTTCAACTTCCCTTAGCCAAGAAGTGGGAATTAGAAACCGGTCTGGGACTGGCGAAATTTACGACTAGTTCGTCAACGAAAACAACTTTGGAGATTGATCTTGCAAGGGCAGTTGAGCGACCGGGAGATGTCTTGTTCAATAATTATTTCTACAACATCGAATCTTTTTTGGGGCGTACTTATTATGAAACAGGGATCAGTTATCGCTTAGCTGAAAATTCCGCAAATGATCCGATGGAAGGAGATCTTTTTTCTATTCTTGTTAATGAAAATATAGCCCTTGATTATTTGTACCTCCCATTGCATTTGAACTATCTTTTGCAGAAAGGAAAATGGGGGGCTAAGATTGGATTGGGTATCGATTCTTACCACTTGTTTAAGGTAGATTTGAAAAGTTCCGCAACGAGTAGTTTGCAGGATGGAGCCAATTTGGTAGTAGAAGATATCGTCGCTTCCGAAGATGTACGCTTAGTCGGCTTACGCAATATTTTTCTGGGAGCCCGTGCTTCGCTGGGAGCCAATTATTCCTTTGCCAACAACTGGAAGGTAAATTTAGATGCAGGCTATCATAAAGGAATTAGAAATATTGCCGTCCACGATATTTCCCGAAGATTTCCCGAAGGTGCCAATGTGAAAATTAATTATTTATCTCTTCGCTTGGGCATCAATTATCAATTTTAGAAAAACCAAAAAAATGAAAAAGAAATTATTTTATCCGCTCCTGATGATGTTGTTTTGTGGAACTCTTTTTGGCCAGCAAAAAATAGCCTCTTGGTCAATGGATTTTTATTATAGTCCACAATACGTTCAGTACCTTGGCAATGGAATACTTAAAAATACCACATTGGTTAATCCTACGTATTCCTATACCATAGGGCTTGGTTTTAATAAAAGATTGAATAAAAAAATGGCTGTAAATATAGGCTTTGCTTTTGCAGGAACTAGTAATGAAAGTACTGGAGGGCTGCGTTGGGGAAGTAGTCATGATGGCAATGGAGAGTATGTGGCGCCAGATCCAGATAATACCATATATGCTTTTAAAGAGTTTTCTTATTACTTTCAAATGCCGATTGGGATCCGTTATTATTGGTCTCAAAGTACTTGGAAATTTTACGTTCAACCTGGCTTTGATCTAGAATATTTACAGGGTAAAAGAAATGCTTATCTCCGTAAAGATGAACAAGGAAAGTCATTGGTAATCGCTCAAAATAGTGTGGATGTTTTACAACAATATAGCGTACTGGCAGCTTTGAGAATGGGACTAGAGAAATCCTTAAATGCTAGATTTAGTTTTTTCTTAGAACCCGAATACTCAATCAGTTTGGTCAATATCTCTAGTCTCATCAGTGCAGGCGCAGCCAAACGATCCAACCTCGGAATAAGAATCGGCGCTCGCTTAGCCTTGAAACCATAAATAAAGAATTATCACTGCTTAAAAAAAACGCCGCACTTCAATATTTAACTCCACTTCGAAATCTAAATTTGATCATGGTAACTCTGCTTGGTGGCGGAAAGCGTCTGTCTACCCTTGTTAGAATCCCGTGACTTTAAATAAAATAAAAAACGTTCTTGGACAAATCCCGTGGTCAATCAAAAAGAAGAATAAAAAAGCGAC
>CAYQRA010000236.1:0-9033 GCA_964419315.1 uncultured Saprospiraceae bacterium
GGAAGGCAAAGGCATCACTACCGTATTGAAGCGGCGGCGTAAAGCGCTCGACAATTCATTGACTCCTTTATCACGGTCATTAGCCGTCGCGATCAAATTAAAACCACGTCGTGCCTGAATTTCCATATTTAGCTCTGGAACAGGCAATAATTTTTCGGAAAGTAAAGTAATGAGCGTATCCTGCACATCCGCTGGAATCCTAGTCATTTCTTCTACCCTCGCGATCTTCCCATTTTGCATAGCGGTCAAAATTGGACTAGCGACTAAAGCCTCTTGGCTGGGCCCTTCAGAAAGTAAGCGGGCATAATTCCAGCCATAGCGCATTGCCTCTTCCGTCATCCCTGCGGTACCTTGCACGAGCAAAGTAGAGTCTCCAGAAATAGCGGCTGCTAAATGTTCAGAAACCCAAGTCTTAGCCGTTCCGGGAATACCGATCAACAATAAAGCTCGATCTGTAACTAACGTTGCAACGGCCACCTCAATCAATCGGCGGTTGCCAAAATATTTGGTTTCTATTTTGGTGCCGTCCTCTAAGGTACCTCCGAGCAAATAGGTGACGACCGCCCATGGAGACAAATTCCAATTTTCAGGCTTTTGTCGATCATCTACTTTTGCCAAAACTTTTAATTCTTCCGCATAGGCCTCTTCTGCATGTGGTCGAAGAAAATCACTCGCATTCGTCTTTGCCTTTCCTTTTGCCTTTCTTTTCATAATAGATTGATTCTGTGTTTTTTTTCAAAATCTGGCGCGCAGTTCCTAGCTACACACTAAATCATATATTAGACGTATTTTCAAGTACCTTCCATTTTTGCCCCTAAGCCTTTGGCCATTTTTAGGCGAAACTTCATAACTCTTGTAAATTTATCAATTTCTTCTCCTGCTTGATACCATATCGTATCTTGGTCAAAAGCTTTCTGTAAAGTCGGTAGCAAGAAAGGGTTTATTTGGTAGGCGCCTTTTTCCAAAATATTCCAAAAATGCCAAGCATTCCAATATTGCCCTGGATTATTTTTGAGCCAATTTTTGAGGTTTCGAAAAAAGAGGATACTCAGTCGATCATCCCAAGGATGATCTAGTTCTTTGAGCAAAATACCAATCGGTGCTGAATTTTCCAACAAGCTAGCATCCTTTTCCAAACCTTCAATGACCATCTTATTAAACACCTCCGCAGGAATAGCGGCAACCATAATTTGTAGGTCTAAATTTTGCCAATCTTCTTCTTGGTGTTGTGCAAACCAAATGCGAAGAATGACTTCCATCCATTCCCTATCTTGGTGTAATGCCGCAGCCATAGAGGTCGCTGTAAAAAAAAGTTCGCCCCAATTGCTTTTGAGAAAAATAGCTAATACTTCTTCTCGGGTTTTATCAAAATATTGTTCCCAGCGAGCAGGTGGAATCACCGCCAGCATTTGTCCCAAGCGACTGGCTTTTACACCTCCCTGATACCATTGATTGCGCGGATCGATACCATCGCGGATCATTTCCGGACTCAATTCTTCGGGGAGGTTGACTTCCAGTTTGATTTGCTTTTTACCTTTTACCACAAACAAGGCGATTGTCCTTTGGTACATCCGTTCGAGGAGCGCTGCGGAAGTGATTTTCACCAAAATACTAGCTGCTAATTGGCGCACTTCTTTGCGTCGATCATCGAGGCAATTTTCTAGAAAGGGTTCGTCTTTAGCCGATAGTCCAGTTTCCATTATTTTTAAAAAATCTATTCGACTCTGCAAACTTTCCGTTTGCCAAGTAGCTTCTAGCAAAGCTAGTGCTTCCTCTGCTTGGCTTAGTCGAAGGCTTTTCAGCAATGCTTTTCTTTGGTCTTTGGTTCCAGTATCCCAAATCTCTGGATCAGGAGTCGCTTCTAAAAATAACCACTCTGGATTTTGCTTAACCAACCAAGCCCCTCTTGCACCAAGGCAGTCGCGAAGCTTTTCCCATAAGGGCGCTGATTGTCGACACTGATCTAAAAGGTTGGGGAGTAATTCTGCGGGGAGATGCCGCCCATGTTTTTGTAGGAGATGGATAAACTCATTGAGCGCAGTAGGAAAAGCGCCGTCGATGATTCGGTGCAAGCATTGAATAGCTTCTGGACTACAAGCATTTTCGGGTAATTCTTTGGGGGCGGGGGCGGGAATTGGTCGATCCCATGCTTTGGCTTCTACCCCTGATTTATGCATCATTGCATAATAGGAGGCTCCTTCCATAATGATCCGAGCCTCATCATTGCCAAGGCGGATTCCTTTGGCTTGGAGGGCGGTTTTTATAGATTCAGAAAGTTGGGAACGCTCGGTTCCCATTAGGGCGATCTTAGTTAGTTCTTGCCAAAGCATAAAAGGTACAGACTTGTTTTCTAAGTAAGCATTGAGTACATCAAAGAATGCGCTTCTTTACTAACCTAAAGGTAAGGAAATTGAAGCTTATTGCTTCATCAGCATTTCAAGTAAAGCGCTATATCTTGTACTTAGTACTGTAAAATCAGCACCTATAAACTTATTTTAATCTTTCAAATCCTATGTTTATTCAAAAAAATGGTCAATTCGCTCAATGAGCGGAAGAAAATACTTTTTCTTTTTGATCTTTGAGTTAGGCAACAAGTAATTTATATCTCACCTTAATTCTCTAAAAAAAGAAAACCTGGTCTCGTCCTGAGCCGGGTTTTCTTTTTTTAGTCGCACGTAGCTTTTGCGGTTCCCTCATTTCAAGTACTTTTACACTCAACCACTTAAGGCAAGGTCGGGGCTTGCAAGCCTGCTAGACATTCGTTCATTTAATCAAAACCTTATTGCAAATGGTCTTCCGAGTATTTTTCACTTTTTTCCTTTTTCATTTGAATGGTCTTTCTCTATTCGCCCAAAATAACCCTACGATGGCTTCTACAACTCCCAATTTCAAAACCCCTTTTGAACTCAATTCTAATGAAACCGCTACTTACCAAGAAGCCATTGCACATTATGAAAAACTAGCCGCTCAATTCCCACAATTAACCTTAAAAAGCTATGGACAAACAGATAGTGGTTTTCCCTTACATTTGGCCATCTTATCTGAAGACCAAGATTTCACCGCGTCGTCTATCAAAAGTAAAGGCAAAGGTGTTTTGCTAATCAATAATGCCATTCACCCTGGCGAACCCTGTGGCGTGGATGCTTCCATGCTATTGGTTAGAGATTATTTGCTGGATCAACAAAAGATGAACTTGCTCGAAGAGTTTGTTGTGATCATTATTCCGTTTTATAATATAGGAGGAGGACTTAATCGAAACAGTGTTACGCGCGCCAATCAGAACGGCCCAAGCTCCTACGGCTTTCGTGGCAATGCGCGCAACCTTGATCTCAATCGAGATTTTATCAAATGTGATTCTCGCAATGCACAAACGTTTAATCAGATTTTTGGAGAATGGCAACCTGATGTCTTTATAGACAATCACACTTCCAACGGAGCCGATTATCAATACACCATGACCTTGATTCCAACGCAGCATAATAAATTGGCAGCGCCACTCGCAGAAGTTTTACAAAAAGACCTCTTACCCGAACTCTACAAAAGTATGGCAAAAGACGGCTGGGAAATGACGCCTTACGTCTATGCACGAGATACACCAGATGGAGGGATCGCGGGCTTCTTAGACCATCCACGGTATTCTTCTGGCTATGCGGCTCTTTTCAACACGATCTCTTTTATGCCTGAAACACATATGTTGAAACCATTTAAAGATCGTGTAGTGAGTACTTATGCTTTTATGGATGGTATGATTCAGTACCTTCATAAGGATGGTAAAAAAATACAAGAAGCTCGACAAGAGGCTATTGTTCAGCAACAATCCAAAAAGGTATTTGACTTGAATTGGTCGCTTGATAGAACAGTCGTTGATAGTTTTCTTTTCAAAGGTTATGAAGCCAAATATAAACCTAGTGAGGTGAGTGGTCTTCAACGTTTGTACTATGACCGTGATGCTCCTTATGAAAAAAACATTCCTTTTTTCAATACCTATAAAAGTGCTTTGAAGGTAGAAAAACCAATTGCTTATATTCTTCCACAGGCCTATGGAGAAGTAATCGAACGCATGCAATGGAATGGAGTACGCGTCGAAAGATTGGCTAAAGACCAAGAAGTCAATGCGGAATTCTACCGCATCAAAGATTATAAAACGGGAGAGGCTCCTTATGAGGGCCATTATCTTCATAGTCAGGTGGAGCTTGAAAAAGAAAATCTGCGATGGCTATACCACGGAGGAGATTATGTCATCTTTGTGGATCAGGCGGTCAATCGTTACATCGTTGAAACACTAGAACCACAAGCGCCTGATTCTTGGTTCGCTTGGAATTTCTTTGATGGGATTCTGGCACAGAAAGAGTATTTTTCTTCTTATGTTTTTGAAGATTTGGCGAGTCAATACCTGAAGGAAGATCCGGATTTGAGAAAAGCATTGGAAGCGAAAAAGTTGGAAGATTCTGAATTTGCTCAATCCGCTCGGGCACAGCTTAATTTTGTTTATAAGCATTCTCCACATTATGAACCCACACATCGTTTGTATCCGGTAGGACGAATTCTAGTGGAACAGGATTTGAAATTGCAGCGCTAACTTCAAAGAAAGGCTTGGCCTATTATTTACCTAGGTTTGGTAGATGTTTGACTTTGTGATATTCTAGCGCAAGTCCAATACATTCTTTCAGTTCCTTTTGGGGGATTTTATCCTCTAAGCCAAATAGGATAGCTCTGTTTTTTTCGTATCTAAATACATCGCCATATATCGCTCGGAAAGTGGCAACCAATTTGCTTGTGCATTTAAAATACATGGCATACTGATCTGGTTTCTTCGTTTTCCAATCAATCCTAATCGTACTTCCTTTTTTCGCCAAATAACTAGGCTCTCCCCATTTAAGGGTTTCCTCAATTTCTATAATCTGTTCCTTTTCTGTAGCCACCTCAATAATCAGCTTCCGCAAATGATCCATCTTCGGTTGAATCTCCTTAGGGTAACTTTCAAATTTCAAGTCAACTTGCGGGTTAGTCCTTACTTTTAAGTTTTTCATTCGCCTAGGATTTTAAGATTGATTTTCTTCCCTAAATAAGGGAGTACACACATTTAGGACTAAAATACCTAAACCTTGAATCAAAACCCAACATTTGCCCAAAAGGAAATTAATTGAGTTCCTCGCAACAAGTCATCAGATTTTGTGTTATTTTTGTAGAATGAATCTAAATAAGGTTTTTCAACCCTAGGTTTTGCACATTTAAGAAAATCAACGAATATGGAAAATACGACTACTAAGAGCCCGGTTATGCTTTATACAGAGCAAACCCCTAACCCTGAGTCGCTCAAATTTGTAACCAATCGAATGCTGTATCAAGGTACAGCAGATTTTAGAGAAGAAGAGTTGGCCAAAGAATGGTCGCCACTCGGAACTGCTCTATTTGAATTGTCTTATGTTAAAGGGGTATACATCTGCAATAACTTTGTTACGATTAGCAAAGAATTTAATTATGCTTGGGAAGACATCATGCTTCCACTCAAGGATTTTATTAAAGACTATATCGAAAAAGAAGGAGAAGTCTTGAAAATGGGTTTTGCCGAGGCGATGGCCGAGAAAGAAGCGGAAGTAGGCGCTAGTTATCAATATACCGGAGAAGAAGCGGAGCTGGTTGTAAAAATCAAAGATTTGATCAATACTTATGTAAAGCCTGCTGTAGAAATGGATGGCGGAAATATCGAATTCAAATCTTTTAACCAAGGTGTAGTAACGGTCGTTCTCCAAGGATCTTGTAGTGGCTGTCCTTCTTCTACCGTGACTTTGAAGTCAGGAATCGAAGGGATGCTGAAAAGAATGGTTCCAGAAGTTACGGAAGTCGTAGCAGAAATGGGCTAAGAATTCCTCTGATTACCAGAGTACTTTATAAAGCGAATAGCTAGTATTCTCTGCCCTTCCTTTTAGTTTTCCCAAAAAAACAGAAAGACGGTATCTCGAAGATACCGTCTTTCTTGTTTCACAGACTTCCTGTTTTAATTAAGGAGCAAATTCCCACAAGTTGATGACCGTCGACTTGCCCCCCTGATCAGCAATCAATCTACTCCAACTTGACTATTTTTCCACTTATGCTTTGCGTAGGTGTCGTAATACGTACGATCAATGTCCCTTTAGGAAGCGCCATCGAATTGGTCAATTCAAAACTATTCCAACCCTCTTGAAATCAATCTTGGGATACCGCGAGAACTTTACCAGAAATATCTAAAACTTCAATAGTCGTTTCTGCTGCAGAAGTAAGTTCAAAAGTTAATAGGGTAGAAGAATAGAACGGATTTGGAATGGCTTCGATCCACTTTTCTTTTAGAGCCTTCCTACGAAAATCTCAATTTTTTCCATCGTCTTCTCCGCTAATTACCGAACCATTTTAGTACAAGTCTTACGCTTATTAGAAAAACGTGCACACTTATCAAGAAAAACAGTTTTTCAATAATTACCTAGCTATCTTGATAATGCAAACGAGAAAAACCTCGGTTCACCAAATGGATTCCTTTTGAATCTGATTCTTTATTCACCTTATAAATTTTAACCATCATGAAAATGACCCTTCAATCCCTATTCGGCACTTTATTGGTATTCACTTTACTTTTTAGTGCCTGTACAAAAAACGAAGAACTCGTTCCTACTGAAAAGACGACAGAAAAAACAGAACTCACTCCTGATAATATTGAACAATGGGTGGCCGAAAATTCAGACGAGGCTGCTAAGGAAGTACAGGTGGAATACATCACCTTGCAAGAATTGAACGCCGAACTAGTAGCAAATGGCTTGGAGCCCGTAAGTCAAAAAAATGTGGAAGAAGCAAAAGCTAATTACCGAACCCTTTGGCAATGTTGGGTTTGGCTATATCTCGCAGATTGGAATAATAGCGGCACTATATCGGTCTCAGATATCGTATTGGCCCAACAATTTCTCTGTACCAATGTGGGTTGTGACGGTTCTTATAATACCAATAATGGTCCCAATAATAGTGAGGAACAGTTTTTTGGTTACCTGAGCTATTTAGCCGATGGAACAGGTGTCAGCGTATTGGATAGAGATGGCGACATCCAGGCAGCCGTAGATTATATCTTGGGCCTAATTATTTGTACATAAAATAATCCTTTCTCTTTTTGAACCACAGTAATCTAAGGGTTACTGTGGTTTTATGTTACTCAATAACTCCACATTTTAGTTAATTTCAACATTGAATTTACACACACTTAGAATCGAAGAATTTCGGCCTTACAAACGGAGCTGGATAAGGTTCTGAAATGAAGCGTCACGCTTTAAAATATAAGCGTATCAATACAAATTCATTTGTTTTAAAACCTTAAGGAAGTCCGCTTTTCTGCGATGGGCAATAGTAATCATTGATTCATCCTCCATTTGGATATAGTTTTCTTTGCTGTTGTATTTTTTGATGTAGGAGAGGTTGATCAAATGACTATGGTGTACGCGAAAAAAACAGTGCTTTGGGCTAGCGGTAATTTTGGGGAGAATCTTTTCATATTCGCCCAAGTTTTTTGAGGACAGCAATGGCTTTTTATTGTTTAAAGCAAAGGAAGTATAACTGCCGTCTGCGGCGCAATGGATGATTTGATTAATGGGAATAAATTCCCGGCCATCGACGGTGGGTATGGCTAGTTGATGGGAAGTTTTGTCACTGTTGTTGAGATTGGCCAAGAGGTGTTGGAGGCGCTTTTGATCTAGCTTGTTGCCTAATCTTTTTTCCGCCGTTTTCACCGCATCAATTAATTGGAGTACATCCAAAGGTTTTAACAAATAATCCAGCGCATGAAACTTGATGGCTTGCAAGGCATATTGATCAAAAGCAGTAATAAAAATAACTTCAAAGTCTGTTTGGTTCAATCGTTGCAGCAAATCAAACCCACTGCCATAAGGCATTTCGATATCCAGAAATAGTAAGTTGGGTTTTTTATCCTGCACCTGAGCATAGGCTTCTGCTGCTGATGCTGCACTCCCTACGATAGTCACTTGTGGGCAATATTTCTCCACCACCGTTTTTAATAAATTTCTGCTCTTTTGTTCATCATCAATGATGAGTGCTCGAATTTTTCCTAAATCCATTTGTCAGTGTTGTTTTAAATAACGTAAGTTTTCTCTGAATTTCTCGTTCTTTGACCAAGCTCCTATGGGAGTCAGAGCACCAAGTTTCTTAAGGCCTATAATTATAAATTTTCAAATCCACGGAAGTCCCAGAAGCCCGCCCCTGCTTATCGTGGAGGTCTTTGATATCGATGACGATGTCAGATTGATCAATTACTTTTAAGACCCTTTGTCTTTCCTCCACCAATTGCATCCCTCTGGATTTATGGCTTTTGTAGGAGGCCGCTTTTAATACTTGTGCCTTTTTTCGTCCCACTCCATCATCAATGATTTGACAAAGCAAATAGTCCGACTCAGAAGAAATTTTAATTTGTAATAGTCCCTTTTCTCTTTTATGCAACAAGCCGTGATTGATGGCATTTTCTACAAAAGGCTGAAGCAGCATTGACGGGATACTAATGAGCTTGGTATCCAATTGGGGAGCCACCTCAAACTGACAATCAAATTGCCCTTCAAAACGCATTTGCTCTAAATCTACATATAAAGTCAGCAATTCTAATTCGTCTGATAAAGAGAGATATTTCTCCTTAGAGGATTCTAAAAATAGCCGCATCAGCCGACTAAATTTTACGATGTATTGATTGGCGACCAATTCATCTTTGTTGAAAATAAAATCTTGAATGGCGTGTAAAGCATTGAATATAAAATGAGGATTCATCTGAGCTTGAAGGGCTTCCAATTCTAACTCTGCGAATTTTTTGCTGATTTGATTTTCCGCTTTGGCCTTTCGCTCAATCGCTTTTATTCGCTGCCGCATCAGTAGTCCCGAAAATAACAGTAAGAGCAATACGCTTAATATTCCAAACCAAGTCGTTCGCCACCAGGCTGGAAGTATTTCAAAACGAATGTTGGGAATATCTTTGTTGCGCTTGCCATTGATATCTAGTGCTTTTAGTTGAAGCGA
>CAYQRA010000237.1:0-9024 GCA_964419315.1 uncultured Saprospiraceae bacterium
CCACCTTCACGGATACGAGTATGAACTATACTTACCAAGATTTAGATGGCCTGACTTCCCGCGCTTCGCGCGCTGCCGATATTGCTTTTAGCAAGGGCATCATCGTTGTCAATAGTGCTGGTAATTCTGGAAATGATCCCTGGAAATATGTTGGAACTCCTGCCGATGCTTTCTTTGTACTGTCTATTGGTGCCACTGATTATTTGGGAAACAAAGCTGGCTTTAGTTCTTTTGGTCCCACGCCAGATGGACGTGTCAAACCAAATATTTCTGCGATGGGACAGAGTATCGCGGTAGCTGCCGTGACTGGATACGATGTGCAAGTTTCTAATGGAACATCTTTTTCTTCTCCACTAATGGCCGGAATGATTACTTCTTTATGGAGTGCCTTGCCCGAGTATAGCAATGAAGAAATGGTACAAATTGTACAAACCGCCGGACATTTATTTCCAAATCCAACGGTCGAATTGGGCTATGGGATTCCTGATTTTCTAGGTGCTTTTTTAAGAGAAATGGTTTCTAAAAATATCCTTTATATTGATGGAACTGAATTTGTAGCAGTGGTGCCATCCGTTACCGGACAATTGCAATTAATCATTGTACCAGATGGTGAAAAAGCGTCTAGCATAAAAATACGGAATGCTTATGACCAAGTTGTGTGGTCGAAAGAAGTGACCATTTCTAATCCTAATGTTTTGAAAATTGAGGAAGTCCCTCAGTCTGAGCAATGGGTAAAAGGCTTATACGCTTTGGAGATGCATCGCGATGGAGTCATCCAGCGAATTTTGCTACGGATGTGAGGATAAGATTACCTTTTTCCAATGCTTCTCGGAATAGAATGGACGGATTTATATTTTTCCTTTTCCTTTGAGATAGGCTCTAAAGGCTAATTTTTAGGGGAAACCTTTTCACGGGCATTGTGGTTTTCGAGGATAGGCAGAGGAATAGCTTGTTGGGCATAAGATCAATAAGCCCGCCTACTTTTTAACTAAAAAAGTCGTAACTTCCCTAAGGTTTTCTACCTTACACTCGGAATGGTTTTTTAAGAAGAGAAATATGAAGCTGACTCAATTTATTTTGTTTTTTACCACGCTATTAATTTTTACCACCTGTAAAAAGTCAGAGGAAGTATGGACCGCACCCGCTTCTGAAACCCTCGAAACCATTGAACCCAGTGGCGAAGAAAATTACCTGCAATTGGATTCTGATTATATTTTTGATCAATCAAAATTACCCACCTTTGAATTAAATTTACCACCTAGTGCTTTGGCGAGAATTGATGCCGATCCTACGGCAGAGGAGTACGTTGTTGGGAACTTGACTTTTGAAGGGGAAACAGTGAGCTCTGTGGGGATTAGATACAAAGGTTCTATCGGTGCTTTTGTCGGTTGTGTATCCGGAAATAATTGGGCTGATCCATCTGGTTATAAAACCTGTACCAAATTATCAATGAAGGTCAAAGTCAATTGGGAGGATTCGGATCGGAAATTTTATGGTCTCAAAAAACTACAGTTTCATTCGCAAAACCTAGACCCTTCTCAAATGCGAGATCGACTGGCCTATTGGCTGTTTAGACAAATGGGGATTCCCGCTCCTCGATCTATCCATGCGCGACTGCTCATCAACGGTACTTACGTAGGGCTTTTTGCATTGGTCGAACAAATAGACGGACGCTTTACCAAATACCATTTTGAAGATGGGGACGGTAATCTCTACAAAGAAGTCTGGCCACTCAGTAGCAATGGACAAGCCCAAGCAGAACAAACTTATTTGCAACATCTAAAAACCAATGAAGACGAAAATCCTTCTGCCGCATTGATTCGAAATTTTGCGGAAGCTATCGCCCAAGCCTCGGATAGTGAAGCCAAGGAAGTTGTCGCCAATTGGATGGAGGTGGATCAAATCATAGCCTACGCGGTGGTAGATCGAATGATTCGGGTGGATGATGGCCCTTTCCATTGGTATTGCGGCGGCGGGACTTGTACGAATCATAATTATTACTGGTACGAGGAACCGACGACCCAAAAATTACATCTGATCCCTTGGGATATGGACAATGCTTTTGAAAACATTATTAGTAATCAAAATCCTGTAACTCCTATTGCGGATGATTGGGGAGCCATCACTAATGATTGTCAAGTGTTTCGATATGGTGCTTTGCAACTCGAACAGCGCTCTGCGGCTTGTGATCCTTTGACGGCCGCTTGGGCGAGCTTTGCAGAGGAATATCAACAAACCCGAGAGGCGTTTAAAGTAGGTCCTTTCTCCGAGCCAAAACTTACGGAGCTTTTAGACGATTGGTCTGCACAAATACGAGCAGCTACCATAGAAGCCCAAAACACGCATGGAGATGCCTTGTCTCTTTCTGATTGGGAAAATGCACTCGCGGAGCTGAAGAAACAATTAACTCATGCGAGAAACAACTAAAAGCTTTTTTGTTAGTTCAAAACTAGCCGATTGGGTTCCGCCCCTTAAGGAAATGTTTTAGCTTATTTTTACGTTTTATCATTCAATTCTAAATCCTAACATGTCAAAATTCTTTTTCTTTCCCATTGCATTTGCTTGCTGTTTTATGGTCTTAGCTACCGAAGCTTTTTGCCAAAAATATGAAGACGGGGTATACCATCTCGAAAAATTTTATGAGACTCAAAATTACGTTCCACCCAATTTTAAGGAATTAGACTGGATACCTTATAAGAAAGATGACCTTTATGGCTTTGTGGAAAAAGGAAATCCAGATAACTGGCTGATCGAACCCATGTTTGAACAGGTAGCGGCGGTGTATAAAGACGCCGCGATCGTAAAGCATAAGGGCTACTGGTGGTTAACCGGCAAGGAGAGAAAGATGATTATTTCCAGACCCTTTGATCATATAGAAAAAGTAGGAAATATCTATCATGGGATAAGCTTTCATGCAAGGGAAAAGGGGGGAGACGAATATTCTAGTTCGATGCTAAATGTTTATTATAATTTGGAGGGAAAAGAATTATTTAGAGCCTACGCCAAACAACAAAAAAGTTTTACAAACGTAGATACTTTGGCTTGCTTTAAAAAAGGTAAAGAGGTAAGTATCAGAGGTATCTCTGGGAAGTTGTGGAAAAAATTTACAGTTGAAAAAGAAGGGGTAGCGAGAAAGGAATTTGTCGGTATCGAAAACAACCTTTTGCTTTATCGAGAAAACTTAGATACTACTTTTATCTACACCGGTGTCGATATTCATGGAAAAGAAGTATTCAACATCAACTATAATCGCTACGCAGAAAGGATTGTACAAATCAATCCTTATCTTTTTATGTATGAAAGAGATTATGGCTATCAGTTTTTCAACGAAAAAGGGCAAGCAAAAGATTTTCAATTTTATCCCAAAACTTTCCAAGGGAAACGGTATCACGATATGTTTTACTTAGCCTATTATTACTTGTTTAAAAAAAGTACTCAGAAAATGGGATTGATCAATCGAGCAGGAAAGCAACTGCTAGATTTTGAATACGATTATATTGATGATGTTTTTGAAGATAATGTTTTTTGTGTAGAACAGATATCCATGAATGGTACTTTTGGATTTGGACAAATTTATGGATCTGGAAAAATTTTAAGTACCAAAGGTAAGGTCGTGGTCGATAGTATCTGGTTGGGATATGATTTAGTAGAACGTTTTAAAGGTTTAGGGCTTCCAGTCGCTTTTTATGAGGGACTACTTTTTAATGTCAAGACTGGAGATTTCCATTATGACTCTTTTGGAGATATGGAAATGCTGAAAAATACGGTTAATGATTTGAAATTGCATTTTTACTACTATGATAAAAAGGGAAAGACGCAAATAGAACTGACTCCTGATGTGCTCTATGCCGGAAGGTTTCACGAAGGACTAGCAATGGTTGTGAATAGCAATGCCGAATTAGGTTTTATCAATCGGAAAGGGGAAATGGCCATTGATTTCAAATATGAAATTTCGAAAAATCCGAGCTATGCGCTTCCTTATTATTCGATTCCGGAGTTTAAAGATGGCTTCGCTTATGTACAACCTTATGATGCCTATATTGATAAAGATGGAATGGAGTATTTTTCTTATACCGACAAGTATGACTTACCGAATGGCCCCACGAGTCGATGGATGGAAATCCGACGAGAAAAAACCGATAATCTAATCGGTGATCGGTTTATTTGTCTAGATTTTACCATGTCCAATAATGGAACCATCAAAGTCGGTCACCACGATGACCCTACTACAAAGTATGTCAATGGAATATTTGAAATAAAAGATTCTCTGCTATTACTCAATCCTCAAGATGAGGATGGTTCAAGACTTCGGTACTTGGTTGATGATGATGAATTTTTGATTGAAAAAATGGATAAAGATTCTTTGATTTTAAGAACCACCTCTACCGTCAGAGGGGCACAAAATACCCGCTTCTATTTTGTCCCTAAGTCCAACTTTGATCAATATACGCGAGCAGAAATTCTTAATCAGTTTGCCTTTCCTCAAAAGGATTCTTTGTTGTTAGATGCTTTGATAAAAAAACAGAATGCGGAAAGGGAGTTGCGGAAAAAAGATCGCCATGCTCCAGAGTTTCCAGATGGCTTTGAAGCGATGGAGCAATACGTTAAGGATAATATGGTTTATCCCGAAGGTCATAGTGAAGTAAGAGTAATTAGGGTCTCTTTTTCAGTAAATGAGAAAGGGGAAATATTCAATATTCATACTAATTCTGGTCCCAGTGATGCCTATAATATAGAAGCTATTCGGGTGGTTGAATCAATGCCCAAGTGGCTTCCCGCTACGACTCTAGGAAAACCTCGGGATGATGTTAGTAGTTTGAATGTTCTCTTTGAAGCAAGAAAGGAATAAAAGTTAAAATGTAAATTATTAAAAACGAAAACATGAAATTTTATTTTGTAAGTTTTTTACTTTTAATTTTTGCCAATAGTTTGCTGGCGCAAAGTACGGTCTCTGGTCTCGTCCTCGACGCCAGCACCAAAGTGCCCATTCCTTACGTCAACATCGGCGTCCAAAAGGAAAGTCTCGGAACCGTTAGCGATAATGAAGGACAGTTTTCATTGAAAAATATAGCTACCGAAAAAGTCCTCACTTTTTCTTCCATAGGATATGAATCCTTGGATCTCAAAGTAGGGGAGATGAGCGAGAATGCTTCTGTCGAACTAAGTCCAGTAACTTACGAAATTGGAAGTATCGAGGTAAAAGCGACGCGCTTCAATGGGGAAGAAAAAAGATTTGGTCTCCAAAACAAAACCAGAGGACCGAGTGTAGCTTATGGTAATCCACAGCTAGGAACAGAAATCGGTGCATTGATCGGAATAGATAAACCCACTTATATCAAAAGTGCCAATTTTGTCCTCAATCATGCCAAAGGCGATAGTCTTTTGCTGCGCTTAAAGATTTATGATTATAAAGATGGTGTCATTGGCGAAAACCTTTTGACTGAGAATATTTTGATTCAGGAGAAACAGCGAAAGGGGGTGATTAGTGTGGATATGAGACCTTATAATCTGATCTTAAATAATCATGTTTTATTTGCCTTAGAGTGGATTCGAAATTTTGATGAATTAGGAAATAAAGGCATTACTTTTGATGTCAAAAAGGGAAAAAAATTGAAAGGGGTTTATCTCCGGTCGAATAGCCAGTCTGAATTTTTAAAACTCCCTTTTAAACCTAAATGGACACCTTGTTTCTTTTTTATTGGGAAGCAATCGGAGTAAGGGCTAAGAAGTGCTTGGATAAAAAAATACCTGCTGTAAATGGTTTTACAGCAGGTATTTTTAGGTAGAACGCAAATGGAGTTAGTCCACCAAATGCTTAGAAATATCATCATAGCCATCTTCCGCTAAATCTCCATCATTTTCGAAGCGAATGGTATCATAAAATTTGGCCATGGTGACTTGGTAATA
Source organism: uncultured Saprospiraceae bacterium (assembly GCA_964419315.1). GTDB lineage: Bacteria > Bacteroidota > Bacteroidia > Chitinophagales > Saprospiraceae > CALLVY01. Next base: position 5,908 of record CAYQRA010000237.1, read on the forward strand.
AGGCATCAACCAAAGATAACCAATACCCAAAGTGAAAAGACAGAGAATAGCCCAAGGAATAAAACGCAAGGCTAAAACAAAATAATCCATTTTATAACCATCCATCATTGCCCAACTTTTCTTAAGCGCATCCATCGCTTTGATGTCTGGCTCATCGGCTAGAATAAACATGGTTTGACTCAGTCCAATGGCGAGTATAAATCCGGGGATAATAAGGCATAAAAATCCAAGTAGGACTCCAATGCCCATCAAGATATAGGTTCCCAAGGCTTTTCCAAAGTTTTGGAATCCATCAAAAATATTACTGACTTCTATGCCTTCTTCTCTAGAAATCTTTAGCGAGAAAATGGCATATCCTAAGGCGAGAGGGGCACCGATAATCACGGATAAAAAAGGAATAAAACTACCTCCTATCGAAATCAAAAATACGATTAGGTAAGCGGCCACCGCAGTGCCCCATAATCCACTAAGGGATTGTTTGGCATCATCCATAAGTTGAGCCTGAGGAATTTCTATCAATTGGTTTTGCGAATAAGACATAAATAATTAGGGTTTGAGATTAGAATAATTGTTTTGACTAAATGATTTTACTCACGAGAAGTGGAGATAGAAAGGTAGTGCAATACCTGATTTATCCTAAAATTAAAAAAAGTAATTAGTTTGTAGGAGACTTCTGGTGCTTTTATTTTTGATTTTTTTGTAGAGCGGATTTTTTATTTGAAGAAATAGCTATTCGTGTTAAAATCCAAAGATTATTCCGAAATGCTATTCTTAAGCATTTAAGATAGAGCAAACCAATCCAAGATTTTTATTCAAAAATCTGAAATTGGAGTAGGGGGGCTTTGGAAGCAAAGTTAAATCTGACCGCTCCGCAGATCCCGACACCGAATAATTTAATTAAGCAAACGCATCAACTTATCAATCGCAGCTTCTGGTTGAATGAGTTTTCCCGTTTTTGGAGTATCACCCGTTGCTAGCCCTGTTTCATTGATGATGTTATAAGCCTCCGTAGTGGTCAAGTCAGGTCGAATACTTTTCATCATTCCGAGCAAACCAGCAACATAAGGAGTCGCCATGGAAGTGCCATTAAAGGTAGCGTATTTACTATCTGGAATCGAAGAATAAATTTGTACTCCCGGAGCAGCAATTCCCATTTTTACCCCCGATACATAATTAGAAAAACTGGCTCGGTTGATCATCGTGTCTACCGCACTAACGGTAATAACTCCGGGGGTGTTGGCTGGGCCATATTTCGCAGCGTCGCTATTGCTATTGCCAGCAGCAACGACTACAATGGCTCCTGCTTTATTGGCGTATTTTACGGCTTCTTCATAAGCCTTTTGTCTCTTCCTAGTGGAAGGGCCACCCAGTGACAAGGATAAAACATCGGCCCCTTTATCCGCAGCTTCTAGGATTCCTTTGATGATACCAGCTTGGGTACCTCCTCCAAAATCACTCAATACTTTTACACTGGTAATTTCTACAAAACTATTGTCCACAGAAAAAGAAGCGACTCCTTTATTATTATTGGAAACAGCTCCGGCAATCCCTGCACAGTGCGTACCATGTCCCGCTCGGTCTCGATCTGATTTGCTACTGATCGACTTGAAATTAGCCTTTAGATCTTCATGTTCCGCATCTACGCCAGTATCCAATATCGCAATGAGTGCTTTCCGTTGAGGTTTGATTTTATCCTTTTGTACCAGCTTATACAATTGATCTATTTTCATGGCTTCAAAACCCCAAAGTTGTACCACCTCCGGATCATTCAAACCATAACTTCTGCCTTTTCGATTGGGTTGGAAACCTTCCATGGGATCGAGTTGAATCTGCTCATTCTCTTCTACTTCATCTACCAAACCACTAGCCATCAATGCTTCCTGAATCTCCGTCAATTGATGGTCATATTGATCCGCTACATCCACGAGAAAATAATCGTCTAGCGCTGTTTGCTCAGGATAAGCTGGGCTAAATGCTTTTTCATAAGTCAATCCATATTGCTTAATCAATTGCTCTAATTCGTCAAACTGATGTTGATCCGCGATATCGACCAGCAGTTCTCCATAAAAGCCTTCTGAAGTCAAGCTGGTCGGATGGCTAACATTAGTAGGCGACAGCGTAAAAGTTTGTGCCATTTTTTGGAAACCAAATAGATAAAATACCGTGTAGAGTATAGACAGTCCGCCGAAAAACAAGACTTTATTATTTTTTAGAAAGTTGAATCCTTGCGAAACCACTGCAAGTACCATCAAATCTCGGAATAAAACCCAGAGTTTGGTGGATAAATCTCCATTGGATAAACCCAAAGAACAGAGGTAAACCAAAAAACCGCCGAGGAAAGCCTGACTCATCAGTCGGCTACGGTTGGGATTGCCTTCATGGTAAAACCAAAGAATTAGTCCTGAAAGACTAACTAAAAAACTTAAGGGATACAGAAATTGCAACATTCTTCTGGTGATTTTGTTTTTTAATGGCAGGACGTAATCGTACTAGCACATACAATATACAGGATGCATTTCTCAAAAACAAAGAGATAAGATCAGTAAGGCCTAATTATCTGTCAACAGCGGCTCTGCTTAGACAAAAAACACCTTGTTGGGCTGTTTTTGAAGAAAAGAACCCTAATTATTAACGAGATTATTTTATTCTTGATTGGCTTAGGTAGGGAAAAAGGAGTAAAGTTTATTACTTTTGCACCGATTTAGTGCTGTTTGTAAATAAAGTCCTCGACTAAACTGGAATGTCGGACCTATTTTTTCAACTTTACTTAGCGTTTTCCTACCCGACCAACTGATAACCAAAAAAATTTTATACATCTAATGTCAAAAGCAAAAGAACACGTACACTGTTTAATCATAGGCTCTGGCCCCGCTGGTTATACCGCCGCTGTATATGCGGCTCGCGCAAATATGAAACCATTATTGTTTACTGGGCCTGAGCCAGGTGGTCAATTGATGATTACGACAGAAGTGGAAAATTATCCGGGATACTCTGATGGCGTTCAAGGTCCTCAGATGATGGAAGATTTTCGCAAGCAAGCAGAAAGATTCAATACCGATATCCGTATGGAAATGGTAACTAAAGTGGACTTCACTGGGCCTGTTCACCGTGTTTGGA
>CAYQRA010000238.1:0-8980 GCA_964419315.1 uncultured Saprospiraceae bacterium
CCAATACATGTATTTAAAATTGGATCGACAGACCGTAAAATCTTCTCCACCTTCTGGCCGAATCGCAACTTCCAAATGGAGGTCATAATTTTTGGCTCCGGCATACTGAAGATAAGGAAATACTTCAGGGTCTTGAGTAGGCCCTGCTATCCTAAAAGGCTCTAAAGCTTCTAAGCATACAATCCATGGAGAAAGTGTAGAGGCAAAATTTTTCCCCAAGAAAGGACCCAGTGGCACATATTCCCAGCCTTGAATATCTCTAGCCGACCAATCATTAAATAAAGCGAGGCCGAAAATAAAATCTTCTGCATTGGAAGTATTCACACTCTCGCCGAGTGCCGTTTCTTTTCCAATCACAAAACCCATTTCCAACTCAAAATCCAACAAGCGACTAGGGCCAAATTGTGGAACACTTGCCTCCTTGGGTTTAAACTGCCCTTTGGGTCTAACGATCGGAGTACCCGAAGCAATAATAGAAGAAGCTCGCCCATGATAACCTACTGGCAAGTGGCGCCAATTGGGTAGGAGTGCATTTTTAGGATCGCGAAAGAGCGTTCCTACATTCGTCGCATGCTCGATACTAGAATAAAAATCAGTATAATCTCCAACCTTGATGGGTAATAATAATTTTACCTGATCCATTGGGTGTAAAAAATGCTCGCTCATTTCTCTGCTATTCCAACGCTCTATTTTAGCATTTAGAATATCCGAAAGCCGCTCTCTTACTGCCCCAGTTGTCTTTTTACCCAAGGCGATAAAATCATTGAGGTATTGATTTTCCAAAGCCGCTCTTGGGAGGTCAAGATCTGCAAAAAAGCCCAATTCCCATACTCTGAAAAGATCAATGACTTGATCTCCAATCGCAGAAGCTACTCTCGGTTTTTTTCCTTCTAAGGCCACAATTCCGAAGGGTAAATTTTGTATGGGGAATTCACTTTTTTCGGGAACATTTACCCAAGAGGTCAATTCTGGATTATTTGCTTTTATCATGGTTCTATTTTAGATCAGTGTTGGTTTATGATTATTTTCTCCTCTTGTCCAATATCCTCGGCAGTGTTGCAAATGTAACATTTTTCCAAAAAAACAGCCGGACTTTGAAAACGATCAAAGTCCGGCTAAGCGATTTATTTTTATTTTATTTAAAAAAGCCTTTGAAATCAAGGAAGGCCAATTTTTAAAGTCCAGTTTTAAAAGACCGACTCTACAATTCGTCGAATGGTATCCGAATCTCCCATGGTGTAATAATGCAGACATGGTGCGCCTTTGGCTTTTAGTTCTTTTGATTGGGCAATGGCCCATTCGATACCTACTTCTCTAATAGCTTCTGAATTTTTAGCTTCGCCAATGGCTTTCACCAAATCATCCGGCATATCCAAAAAGAATAATCTGGGTAAGGAGTTCAGTTGATATTTTTTGGTAATCGGTTTTAGTCCAGGAACGATCGGTACATCAATACCGGCATTGCGACAAGCATCGACAAAATTGAAATATTTTTGATTGTCAAAAAACATTTGCGTGACGATGTAATTGGCTCCGGCATCTACCTTTGCTTTCGCGAAAGCGAGGTCGCTATCCATATTAGGTGCCTCAAAATGTTTTTCGGGGTAGCCCGCCACACCAATACAGAAATCCATTTTCTCTCCATTCTCAATGTTCGCATCCAAATACTTCCCCTCGTTCATCTCTGTAATCTGCTTCACCAAATCCAAGGCAAATTTATGTCCATCTGGTTCAGGAATAAATTTTCCATCAAACTTTCGGGCATCCCCTCGGAGGGCCAACACATTATTGATATTGAGAAAATTGAGATCAATCAGCGCATTCTCAGTATCCTCTTTGGTAAAACCACCGCAGATCAAATGTGGAACCGCATCTACGCCATATCGGTGCATGATAGACGCACAGATACCAACGGTTCCCGGTCGCTTGCGAATGGCTGTTTTTTCATAGTAACCACTCGCCCGTTTATTATAGATAAATTCTTCTCGGTGGTAGGTGACATCTACAAAGGGAGGCTTAAATTCCATTAGCGGATCAAGCGTATCAAAAATAGCCTGCATTCCACCTCCTTTGAGTGGAGGTAAAACTTCATAGGATATTAAGGTCTGGCCTTGAGCCTTTTCGAAGTAATCAGTTACTTTCATAATATAGTAATCGCGGTTGCTTGAGTTTGTTCAGCCTATGTACGGCTAATACAAATATTTCGGTCAATAAGAGGGCAAAAGTACAAAAATCACCCCAAACTCATGAGATTAACTTAATAGTAAGTCAGAATAAGGTAAAGTTACTGATTGGCAATGAAAAAGCCTTTTATGCGGTAAGGCATAAAAGGCTTTTGGAGCAAGTATTTATCAATTGCTCTATTTTTTATCTTTTTTATCCTTGCTCTTAAAATCGCCTCTTTTCCAAGCGTCAAAAAACTGCTTCCAGGCAACTGGATTAAAGATATTCATTGGTGGAGTCTGACCGATGTAATAATTGTTTCTGGATTGTTGACGAAGGTACATATCTGCATGTTCGTTAGCGTCGAGCATAACGATTTCTCTGCCCTTCTCTAGACTCTCTTCTGCCAGATTTTCCATCGCTCGATCTTGCATTTCCTTAGAGACATCCATTGCTAAAAATTCTAGGCGAAAATGTTCTCGACTTGGCCAAGGGAAGACCACCGTTTCCGGTAAGTTTATGGTATCCTGACTCATCAACTGAATTAAAGAATATCGGGTATCTGTCAAGCTATCAGGAATACTAACTTCTATATTTTTATAACCAATAGCAGAAAAAACGATGGTATCACTTTGCTTAACGACTAAAGAAAAGAAGCCACTGAAATCAGAATAGGTTCCTCTACCCTCGCCTTTTACTAAAATATTGGTGTAGGGAACAGGGTACAACTGAGCTGTTGTGCCATCTAGTACCATTCCAGAAAACTGGATTAATGGCTCTGACGATTCTTCCTCCACTTGAGCACTAAGGGTACCAAGTAGGCTAAAAAGCATCAGAAATAAGGCTAATAAATTCCGTTTCATTCTAGGTCAAATTTAAAACTTCTCTAAGATAATCAAGACAGTGACCAAAATCTTAATAAAATGATCGTTTATTTATATTAATAAGTCCATTTATTGTGATTTTGTTTTGTATTAACGCTTTAAAGAGCCTTTTATGCCTTAGAAAGTTGCCTCTTATCTTAAAAACAAGTGTAAAACTAGCTTTTGAGCTTCCTTTTTCTAGTTCATATTCGACACGGGAACGCCAATTGCCAAATGCAAAACATCTTCCATTTTACTAACATAATGGAAATTAACGCCTTCCAAATACGCTTTATTGACCTCTTCCACGTGTTTTTTGTTTTCGGTACAAAGAAGCAAATCTTTGATTCCTGCTCGCTTGGCTGCAAGGATTTTCTCTTTGATCCCCCCAACCGGCAATACTTTGCCACGTAAGGTAATCTCTCCGGTCATTGCCAAATAAGGTTTGACCTGTCGGCCACTAAATACCGATGCCAAAGCGGTCAGCATGGTAATCCCAGCCGAAGGACCATCTTTCGGAATTGCCCCTTCTGGTACGTGGATATGAATGTCATTTTCGTCAAATGCTTTTGCATCGATACCGAAGGTCGCACAGTGAGCCTTTAGATAGCTCAAGGCGGTCGAGGCGGACTCTTTCATCACATCTCCCAAGTTTCCAGTGAGCGTCAATTTGCCTTTTCCTTTGCTCAAAATCGCTTCAATAAATAAAATGTCTCCTCCAACTCTGGTCCATGCCAAACCTACTGCCACTCCGGTTCCATGGGCCTCCTGATAAAGGTCTTTTGAAAAACGTGTTGGTCCGAGGATATCTTTTAATTCTTTCAATTTTATTTTCACATCATACTTATCTTCCATCGCTACTTTTTTTGCGACCGATCTCATGACTCCGGCTATTTGTCGACTTAGACTTCTTACGCCACTTTCGCGAGTATAACTTTGGATGATTTCTGTGATGACTTCTGGTGTCAACTTCACATGCTTGCCCTTCAGACCATGTTCTGCTCTTTGCTCAGGAATCAAATGTCTTTCTGCGATTTCTATTTTCTCTTCCATTGAATAGCCACCAATTTCTATGATTTCCATTCTATCCAATAATGCAGGTTGAATGGTGCTGAGAGAGTTAGAGGTTGCGATAAATAAAACCTTGGAAAGGTCGTATTCCAGATCAAGGTAATTATCGTGAAAGGTTCCATTTTGTTCCGGGTCTAAAACCTCTAGGAGAGCGGAGCTTGGGTCGCCCCGAAAATCTTTGCCTACTTTATCAATCTCATCCAAGATAAAAACAGGATTAGAAGCACCTGCTTTTTTTAGAGATTGGATAATTCTTCCCGGCATGGCACCAATATAAGTTTTTCGATGTCCGCGGATTTCTGATTCATCATGCAATCCCCCCAAAGACATGCGAATAAATTTTCGCTTTAAGGCATTCGCGATGGATTTTCCCAAGGAAGTTTTTCCGACTCCCGGAGGGCCAACCAAACATAGGATCGGTGCTTTCATATCGCCCTTCAATTTTAAAACAGCGAGGTGCTCTAAAATTCTTTCTTTCACATCTTCTAATCCGAAATGATCTTTATCGAGGACTTCTTTTACCTTTTTTAGATTGAAATTATCTTTGGTATATTCATTCCAAGGAAGATCCAGTAAGACTTCCAGATAATTCATCACGACAGAATATTCTGCCATTTGCGGATTGATTCTTTTTATTTTATTGATGTCTTTTTCGAAAGCTTTTTTTACTTCTTTGGGCCACTTCTTTTTCTTGGCTCTTTTTACCAATGCTTCGATTTCCTCTGCTTGTGGATTTTGCCCTAACTCCTCTTGAATCGTTTTCAACTGCTGTCCTAAGAAATAATCGCGCTGTTGCTTTTCCATATCTCCTCTGACCTTCGACTCAATTTGATTTTTGAGTTGAAGCAATTGCAGTTCTGTATCTAATTTTTCCAAGATCGCTTCTGCCTTTTCTTTCAAGGCATCAATTTCCAGAATCTTCTGTTTGGCCAATACTTTTAAGCCCAAATTGGAAGCGGTAAAATTGAGTAGGAACGCATCGTCCGTAATGTTGCGCAACATTACGACCGCTTCTGATGGAATATTGGGAGAGAGTTCTATAATTTTTTGGGCCATGTCTCGCAGCGTAGAAATCAAGGCCTTGTATTCCATCGGATCTTCTGGAACCAATTCTTCCTTCACCTCTACCCGACCTTCGAGATAGGGTTCTTCGCTAGTCAACTCTTGTAATTGGAATCGCTGACGCCCTTGTAAAATTGCCGTGACCGTTCCATCAGGCATTTTTAAAAGCTTGACGATTTTTGCAATCGTACCGATACTAAATAAATCCTCTTTTCCTGGATTCTCTGTTTTAGTCGACTTTTGAGAAAGGACTGCAATAATTTTCAAATCATCAAAAGCTTTGGTTATAGCTTTGATCGATTTTTTTCTTCCGATGGTAATCGGAATAATTACGCCAGGAAAGAGTACCGTATTTTTTAAGGCCAAAATGGGTAATCTATCTGGAATGGGATCCAAATTTTTCTCTCCGTTATTTTCATCAATAGAGAATAGAGGAAGAAATTCAGATTCTTCACCTATTTCATCATTTGGAAAAAATATATCTTCAAACATACTCATATGCACAAACCTCTAGGGAATTTTTATTATTGAAGTGCTTAGTCCAGATAAAACAAGACTAGTCAGTTGATGACAGCATGGCAGTAAAACGTTCATTTATCTACCATTATTGATAAAGTCGAATACTATGCCACCAGATTTTTTGCATGCTTTTGGCAGAATTCAGCGTTCCGCAAGTCTAAACCTAGCGAGAAACTAGCCAAAAAGTCAGGGATTCCAAGTTATTCACTCTGCAAAGTTGCATTCGCAGAACAAAGAGAGGAATGAGAAAATCAGGAATTATTAGAATGAATCAGGCATAAAAATAACGGATAGAGCAGTGCTTCCATCCGTTATTTTAGCAAAGTTTTTGGAGAACAAAAGTCTTTATTTAGGCTAGAACCTCTGCTTTTTCTTTCTCTGTTGTGGTGTCCACCGTAGGCAAATCATCTTCGTCCTTTAATTCATCTTTTTCTACGCGTAGATTATCAATAATAAAGCCTTGTCTTTCTGGCGTATTTTTTCCCATATAGTATTGGAGAACATCTTCTATATTGGTATTCTCATTGAGCAATACAGGATCAAGGCGGATATCTTCATTGATAAAATCCTTAAACTCTCCTGGAGAAATTTCACCAAGTCCTTTAAAGCGAGTGATCTCCGGTTTACCGCGCAATTGCTTGATGGCATTTTGCTTTTCAGCTTCGCTGTAACAGTAGAAAGTCTTGCTTTTATCCCTTACTCGAAACAAGGGAGTATCCAAAATAAACAAATGACCTCCTCTGACCAAGTCTGGAAAAAACTGTAAGAAGAAAGTAAGTAAAAGCAATCGAATATGCATTCCATCTACATCCGCATCCGTAGCAATGACCACTTGATTGTATCGAAGATCATCCATACTGTCTTCAATATTTAGTGCATGCTGCAGGAGATTAAACTCTTCGTTTTGATAAACCACTTTTTTGGTCAATCCATAGCAGTTGAGGGGTTTTCCTCGCAAAGAAAAAACCGCTTGGCTTTGTACATCTCGAGCCTTGGTAATCGAACCACTCGCAGAATCTCCCTCTGTGATAAACACCGTGGAAGCATTGCGCAATTCATCCGTTGCTTTCCGGCTTGAATCGTTGAAGTGAATACGGCAATCTCGTAATTTTTTATTGTGTAAGTTTGCTTTTTTAGCTCTTTGATTGGCTAGTTTTTTTATTCCGGCAATCTCTTTTCTTTCTCTTTCAGACTGAACGATTCGCTTTTGAAGTTCCTTACTGACTTCTGGATTTTGGTGCAAATAATTATCAAATTCTTTAGAAAGAAAGTCATTGACAAATGTTCGAACGGTTGGCCCACCGGGGCCAATATTTTGAGACCCTAATTTGGTTTTCGTTTGCGACTCAAATACGGGTTCTTCGACCCGTACACTAATCGAAGCGATGATAGAAGCACGAACATCTTTTGCATCGTAGCTTTTATTGAAGTGACTTCGAATGGTATTAACGATCGCTTCTCTGAAAGCCACTAAGTGGGTACCTCCTTGAGTTGTATTTTGGCCATTGACAAAAGTATAATATTGCTCTCCATAATGTTGTCCATGCGTAATAGCTACTTCTATATCTTCTCCTTTGAGGTGAACGATTGGATAGCGCAATTGCTCTGTATTCGTTTTTCTGGTCAACAAATCGAGCAGGCCATTTCTAGAGTAAAATGTTTTTTTATTAAAGATTAGCTTGAGACCAGCATTCAGATAGGCATAATTCCAAAGCTGTTGTTCGATAAATTCTGGTCGGAATTTAAATTTCTTGAAGATCTTATCATCCGGTCGGAATCGAATCAAAGTTCCATTTTCTTCTTTGGCTTTTTTGATTTTTTGGTTATTGGTAATTTCTCCTCTTTCGAATTCGGCAACTTTGGTTTTACCTTCTCGAAAAGCTTGGACTAAGAAATATTCGGAAAGAGCGTTAACCGCTTTGGTACCGACCCCATTCAAGCCAACTGATTTTTTGAAGGCTTTTGAATCGTATTTACCGCCCGTATTAATTTTGGAAACACAATCGACTACTTTTCCCAAAGGAATACCTCGACCATAATCTCGGATAGAAATTTCTCCTTCTTCCGCAATGATTTCGATGGTTTTACCAAAACCCATTACATATTCGTCGATACAATTATCAATGACCTCTTTTATCAAAATATAGATTCCATCGTCAGGAGTTGATCCATCGCCCAATTTACCAATATACATTCCTGGGCGCATGCGGATATGCTCTCGCCAATCGAGGGAACGGATATTATCTTCGTTATAAGTTACTTTTGCCATAATCGTTTTATTTGTGTGTTTCGCTAGTGTGTATAACGGCGATAACTGTAAGAAGTTATCTAGAGTGAACTATAGTGTAAAGACAAAATTACCAATATGTTAGGAATTTTCCGAAAGTCAGCGCCTGTTTAAAATTTATTTTAAACAGGCGCTGAGGGTACAAACTATAGATACAGGAGTACTTGGAGTTATTTTGAAAAAGAGATTAAAGATAATTTCCTCTTTAAATTGAAAGCATTTCTAAGGACAGAAGACACCTAAACAATTCGTTTACCAGATGTCCAAAAAAATAATAAGTGGAGCTGATTGCCCTGCTCAAACAATCAAGTAAAACAGGCACAACCAACCTCCATTTATCTATATCTAACTAGTTCATTATAATAACTTAAGGAAATGTACTAAGCGGCTTCAAGGAAACCGAAAGAACTGCCATATTCAAAGTTTCTCAATTCGGAGATTAAATCTTGGTTGAGGTTGGCAGAAGAAAAATTAATATCGGAGCCTCGATCATCCCATACTTCCACTTTCATCTCTTTGGCAAATATCTTGGCCAAATCGCCCATATTTTTTGCGTAAGAATAACTCTTTCCCAGCGCAATAAACAAATCAATGATCGACATGCGGACGATTTCATATTGATCTACTTTGACCAACATCTGTAGTAAATTTTTGCCTTTGTAATTTTTCCCGACTTCTTCCATTTTCTCTTTGAGGGTTTCGGAAGAGTAGCCCAATAATTGAGCACGGTATTGCCACCATTGGTGGGCAGAACCATTATTGGCTTCATATTGTCGGAGGTGTTGTTTTTCTACTGATTTTTGACAAGACACCAAGCCCATCACTTTGGATAATTCCAATACCGCAAGTACCTGATCTTTGGTCAATAATTCTGCGTTTTCAACTTGCTCTTGCAAAGACATCAGCCATTTGGCAAAACGCATTTTCACTCCACTATTGGAATTCAGCGTAATCAATTTGGCCAATTCGATAGAGATAAAATAATCTTTAAGCTTACTGTGCTTTAATGGTCTTT
>CAYQRA010000239.1:0-2188 GCA_964419315.1 uncultured Saprospiraceae bacterium
TTTTTACAGGCATTGCTAAAATTTATTTGGTTTAACCATGCTCGATTAATCCGCTCAGCGGACGTCGAGTTTTTAACGGGCACAAAGATAACACTTTTTCCCTACGAAGTCTGGAATTTTAGGCTTTTTCCAAAAAAAGCTTAAATAGTCATTTTTCTAGCCAGCTTTTTTGGAAGTAAAAGCGTTACCATAGTAAGATTTAAATGTTAGATGCCGTCAATTTTAAATGCTAACGGTCTTAACAATGTATGAAACTTAGAATAACACCCTAAAGCAGTTTTACCGCAGTAAAACTGCTTTTTTTTCTTTTCCAGACCTTGTTTTTCCTTGGGTTTGCGTATTTTTGAACCAATTACCCGCCGAACTGCTAAACTCGTGTTCCCAAACCTAGTCAAAAATTTGACTCTAAAACCGCCATTCACGATGAAGCTAAAATTCTCAGTCTTTACTTTTTTGCTTTTGACCTGTTTTTCCCTGCAAGGGCAAACACCCCTATCTGGTATTCTCAATGATTATGCAGTCGTAGAGGCAATAGATACCTGTACTTCAGGTATCAGGGTCGATGATATCTCTGCTTTCCAAGTTGGAGATCGAGTGCTGTTGATCCAAATGCAAGGAGCAAGCATTGCTCAAAATAATAATTCTAGCTTTGGCCAAATCAATACCCTTGGAGCCACAGGTCTTTACGAGATGGGAAATATCCAAAGCATCACTGGAAATAATGAGGCCTTTTTGGAAAATACGATACTCCACGATTATCAGATAGCGGGAAAAGTGCAGTTGGTTAGAGTTCCTGTATATGTGGATGCTTTGGTGGATGGTACCGTAAGTGCCAAGCCTTGGGATGGCCAAAGGGGTGGGATCATTGCTTTTGAAGTTGATAATGAATTGACTTTTGCAGATAATGGCGAAATTGATGCTTCGGAGATTGGTTTTCGTGGAGGAGAATCGATCAGTGTACTCCCCAATAATTGTACTTGGTTTAATCCGGCCACCAGTTATTTTTATGGTGCGAATAATTGGCGAGGTGCCGAAAAAGGGGAAGGGATTGCTCCATTTATTGCTGGGAAAGAAGCTGGGAAAGGCGCGCAAGCAAATGGTGGTGGCGGTGGCAATGATCACAATTCTGGCGGCGGCGGTGGTGCCAATCAAAATGCTGGTGGTGAGGGAGGAAATAATGAAGAACCTTCTACTTTTGGTTGTAAAGGTCGAAACCCGGGTTTGGGAGGAAGGAAAATAAATGCTCCGGGAGTCCAACGGATATTTATGGGCGGCGGCGGCGGCGCTGGACATGGAAATAATAATAATGGCTCTGATGGCGGAACGGGAGGCGGAATAATTCTAATCAAAACGAATACAATAAACATTGCGACTAATAATACTGGGTACTTATGGCTGCTTGGTGGATCACCAGCGCAGACCTTAGGGGATGGTGCCGGAGGAGGAGGAGCGGGAGGAAGTCTGCTTTTGCAAGCCACGAATTTTAATGTATCAGGGACTTTGGTGGCCAATGCAGAAGGTGGAGATGGGGGGACGACGAATAACCAGAATGCAGATCGTTGTTTTGGCCCCGGTGGTGGTGGTAGTGGAGGTTGGATGGCAATCAATGGTTTTAGCAATACTACGCCGAATTGGTTGGCAACGGTAGAAAGAGGATTTGCAGGACTGAGTATCAATTCTAGTGATTGTTCCAATTCTACCAATGGTGCAGAAGATGGCGAAGCAGGGCAAATGCTTTCTTTTCCAGGTTTTATAGAAAGTTTGCAAGTCAATGAAGCCCTAAGTATTAATGAAGCGCCAATGGCCAAAGAAGCTTGTCTGGGAGAGTCGATCAGTTTTTCTATTGAAGCAGTTGGACTTGATCTTAACTATCAATGGCAAATGGATACTGGAGGTGGTTTTATGAATATTTCAAATGGTGCTTCTTTTAGCGGAGCTCAATCTTCCGTCTTGGTGATCGATCCCGTGCTGCTTAGTTTTGATGGTGCTGCTTTCCGTTGTGTGGTAGAAAATTCTTGTTATGGAACCTTTACTTCGTCGGCAGCGATACTAACGGTGCTTAGTCCTCCTACTGCAGATTTCTCTTTCGTATTGACCAATTTAACGGCGAGTTTTACCAATTTATCTACGAATGGCACGACTTACCTCTGGGATTTTGGAGATGGACAAACGAGTATGGATTTTTCTC
>CAYQRA010000239.1:2288-8978 GCA_964419315.1 uncultured Saprospiraceae bacterium
GGCACGACTTACCTCTGGGATTTTGGAGATGGACAAACGAGTATGGATTTTTCTCCAACTCATACTTATGCGATGGACGGCAATTACACCGTAGTTTTGACGGTGACCAATAATTGTGGAACGGATACTTATTCCCAAGTTGTACAAGTGATTTCTCAACTCGTTCCTCTTGCGAATTTCACCTTCAGTACTAGCCAAGGCTGTGCACCTTTTACGGTGCAGTTTTCAGATATTTCTATGAATGAAGTCACTTCCAGACTGTGGACTTTTGCTGGCGGTCTTCCAGCGACTTCTACGGAGATGAATCCGGTAGTTAGCTATCTTCAGCCGGGATTATACGATGTACAATTGCAAGTGAGTAATGCTGCCGGAACCAATCAAATGGTGGAAGAGAATGCTGTTTCTGTAGAGCTTTTACCGCAGACAGACTTTAGTTATCTGCAAGATGAATATACTTTTTCCTTTACCAATAATACCCAAGATGCCAGTTCCTTTTCTTGGGATTTTGGAGATGGAAGTGCAATATCAACGGAGCAAAATCCAAGTCATACTTATGCTTCCGATGGTGCTTATATAGTGACGCTAACTGCTTCTAATGCTTTTTGTTCTTCCATCAAAACTTTGCCGGTAAGTATTTTCCTTTCGGGAAATTCTGATTTGACCAACATGGAGAGTTGGAGTCTGTACCCAAATCCTACTCGGGATTTTATTTATTTGGAAAGGGATAAAAAAGAAAGGGCTCAATTAAAAATATTTTCTAGCGATGGAAGTTTACAAAAAACACAAAATTTAGCAGGATTGGATTTGGTGGAAATAGCCATCGGCGAGTTTTCTGCTGGGATTTATTTTTTCCAAATGCAGACAGAAAATAGTGTCTATTTAAAACGAGTGGTCATTTACTAATGAAAAATACGCAGGCTTTTTTTGAGCTGCTGGTCAGAAGACCAAGGTAGGTATTCGATCATCAAGAAATTCGCTTGTTTTGCTATTTGTAATATTATTACTATATTTAGTTGCCTTTGATATATTCAACATCCGCGTTATTGTTCTCAACAAATTTTTAAGAGCGAAGTTTCAGCTTTTGACAAAGTAATTCCTGTTTGTCAAAGCATCTATGATACACTAAATTAAATTCTTTTCTTCAACAAAATACTACTCCTTACTTTAGGTTTTGCCTAATTGTTGAGCTGGATATGCTATGGATAAAGTAGGGGCTTGCCCCCTCTTTTGATAGCCAATCTTATGTCCTGCCTGCTATTATAATTTTATTTTTAAATCTAAAATCTATCTATCATGAAAAACCTTTTGAAAAAATTATTCGCTTTTTCGTTCCTCCTGGTTCTGGTGGCGTCTTGTAGCAAAAATCAATCAGATTTGGACAATCTTGTTCAGAGAGAATATTCAGAATTGGACGAGCTGTTCTTGTCTTACACTGTAGTAAAGGTCGATAAGGACAAGTTATTGAATTATTCAAAAATGATGCACGATCAAAAATTTGAATTGAATCTTGAGATTGAAGAAAAACCAAATTGGGTGTTTAATGTCGAGTTTTACAACTTTTATAAAGACGATTACAAAGCCTTTGAAACAGATGCCGAAGGTAACTGGGTGGAAGTGATTCGTAACGACAGAAGTGATTCTTATCACGGGCAGAGTAAGGATAAAGGGAGCCGTGCTATGTTTATCATGGAAGACGAAATCTTCACTGGTAATATTTACGAAGGGGAGCAAGAGTATTTCATTGAACCGCTTAGCCGTTTTGTAAAAGAGGCCTCTCCAGATCTATATGTATACTATACTCCAGAGGCGGATATTGCCGCTCAAAGTATGACTTGTGGAAACACAGACGAAGACTTTGTTCCGGAGGAAGATAACATTGGAAATCAAGAAGCATCTTACAGAGCTAATTGTCGGGAAATGTCTCTGGTCTATGTTGCGGACTATCAATACAGAGGTAAGTTTTCAAATAATACGACAAGTACAAGGAATTATGTCGAAAACAGAACCCGCTACGCAAGTTATAGATACTGGGGATATAATGGCTATCCTTTGCATTTTTGGTTGTTCAGAAGCTATATCAGAACGACTTCAAGTAATGCTCCGACGACATCCACGAATAGCTCTACGGCTTTGAGTCAGTGGCGTACTTGGGGTAGAGCCAACGTTAGTAACGGAGATTGCAATCTTCTTTTTACGGGGCGTGATTTTGGATCTTTATATGGTAAAGCTTATACGAGTACTGTCTGTAAATATAACTCAAGTGGAAAGCGTAGATCTTTTGGTATGGTTACTAAGAATGATGGGGTTTCTGCCACCACTTATAATAAAGTAACTGCTCATGAAGCAGGACACACTTTAGGTTGTTCTCACCAATCTACTGGATTTATGAAACAAGGGAATCACGGTAACACAACGATGGCTTCTGGGACAGAAACGGAATTGGATAATTATATTTCAAGTAATAATAGTTGTATGCCATTGAGAACTTGTGTCTTGTACCGATAGAGTTTGTTTAAAAATAGGTAAATCATTTATCTAATTTCAAACAGCTTCATAAATTGAAATTTAAAAATCCTGCTTTTTATGTAAAAGGCAGGATTTTTAAATAATCCGTTTAGCCCACAAATTTATAACCCACTCCTCGTACGGATAAGAAGTATTGAGGATTGCGCGGATCTTCTTCAAAGTATTTTCGAAAAGACAAAATAAAATTGTCAATGGTACGGGTAGAAGGGTAGACATCATAGCCCCAAACGGATTGTAAAATCTGCTGACGACTCACCACTTCATTGCGGCGATCGATTAGCAATTTGAGAAGCATGGCTTCTTTTTTGGTGAGGGTAAAATCTTCTTGTTGTCCAGTAGCTTCGTAGGTCAAAAAGTTAATGATGTTTTTTCCAAAAGAATAAATCTCTGGCGTATTGTCTGGTGTTTTTACCGTGCGTTTGAGTAAGTTTTGGACGCGGAGCAAAAGTTCTTCTAAGTTGAAAGGTTTGGTGAGGTAATCGTCTGCTCCTTTCTTCAGACCCGTAATGCGATCCTGTGCAGCATCTTTGGCCGTCAAAAAGATAACGGGAACCTCCATGTTGGTCAGTCTAACTTGTTCACAAATCTGAAAACCATTGACCTCTGGAAGCATGACATCCAAGAGGAGTAGGTCAAAATGTTGTTCATGGAAAAACTTAATCGCCTCCCGACCATTGTCGGTCCCGACGACCTCATAGCCTTCCAGCTCTAAATTGAGTTTAACAACATCTCTGATATTTTCTTCGTCTTCTACTAATAAGATTCTCATACTGTTTTGATTTTATTGGTCGGTTGCGCTAGGTTTAAATACCTGCCACCTTTTGCTGGATATTTTCCCGTTTTCTAGGAATGTCAATACTAAACACCGATCCACCTGTTGGATTGTCTCGTACTTCGATTTTACCTTCATGTGCTTTTACAATCTGTGCGACAATATATAAACCCAAACCGGTTCCTTTTGTTTTTCGCGTGTCTTCATTTCCAATGCGATAAAATTGCTCAAAAATTCGCTTTTTCTCTTGCTCTGGAATACCGATGCCATTGTCGGTAAAAGTCAAACGGAGTTTTTTATTCTTTTCGTTTAGCTGAATATTGATGATTGGTGATTCTGTACTGTACTTGATCGCATTTTCAATGAGGTTTACCGCAATAGAGGTCAATCCCATTTGATCTCCTTCGATGATGGTATAATCGGTATTGGATTGAAAAGAGATTTGAGCTTTGGGAAATTTTTCCTGCATGGTAGCGCAGATGTCTTTTAAAAAGTCATTGACTTCAATTTCCTCCAATACAGGTTGATAGGCCGTTTCGATTTTGGCAGCCAATAATAAATTATTGACCAAGTCATTGAGTCGATCGGTTTCTTTTAGCGCACTACTCCCAAAATGATCGATTTGCTCTTTTTTCAAAGAGCGTTTCAAAATCGTTTCCAAAACCAAACGGATCGAAGCAATTGGTGATTTCAACTCATGGGTGATGGACAAAAGAAAATTTCTTCGTTGTTGTGCCGCGATCATTTCTTTATTATAGCCTCGGTTAATCATATAAATTCCGATGACTAGACTAAAAATAAAAACAGCAGCTTCTCCAAAAATCATCCATTCTTGGCGCTTGTATTTTTCATACAAGTCCAAGTATTCTTTCGTCTCCAAAAAATCGGCTCTTGAATCAATAGAACGTTCGGCAGCCATCACCAATTGAAGGGTTTGTGATTTAGCATTAAAAGCATCCTTGTTTTTGACATACAATAAAACAGACCACCAGGAGAACGCTACCAGCATGTAGGCGATCACCAAATAGGAGAGCAGTCTTAATCGTATATTCTTCATAAAAAAAGTAACTAGTCAGAGCTATCAAAATAAGCGGTGGATGAGGCCGGTTCTTAGGAAGATAGAGAATTTTCAATACAAATACTCATTGGAAGTCTGATTCTTAAATGAAACCTATAGCTCGAAAAGTTCGATACAATTATCCCGAGGTCTTTGTCCCATTCAAAATTCAAAATTGGCTATTGATTAATATTCCATTTTCCATTCTTCTTTAAATTTCTACGTTCTTGGACAAATCCCGTGGTCAACCAAAAATAAGAACCAAAAAGCGACTAAAAGGCCTGTGACAAGCTTGCCTAGTCAAGCGTTTGTTCTTCTTTTTGGTTGACTCACACACGGGATTTTTCAGAGAACCAATTTCTATTAAGCAAAAACAACATCCATGCCTCGGCAGATGATAGCCGCAGCTTGTTCTAAGTCTTCTACGGTATGAGCAGAAGATACAAAACCAACTTCATAACCGGAGGGACCTAGATAAACACCGTTTTGTAAAAGTTCATGGTGCAAGACTTTAAACAATTCCATGGAAGCCGCATCGATTTGATCCGCTGCATAAATGCGGTCTCGACTAAAGGCAATCCAAAAAATGGAACCCATATGAGGAATGCTAACTTCATAGCCTTTTTCGTCACAATGATCTTGAATGAGTTGAATAAAATTTTTGGTTTTTTTAGCTAAGCTTTCATAAAAACCAGGAGTCGTCAATTGTTGTACTGTAGCGTAGCCAGCTGCCATTGCGACAGGATTGGCAGAGAGGGTTCCGGCTTGGTATACTGGACCTTCCGGGGCGATGTGACTCATGAGTTCATTGCTCGCAGCATAAGCACCAACAGGCATTCCGCCGCCAATTATTTTTCCATAAGTAATGATGTCCGGTTGGATATTATAGATACCCGCAGCTCCTTCAAAACCTACTCGGAATCCGGAGATGACCTCATCAAAAATAAGCAATACATTATGTTTGTATGCTTTGATGCGAAGACATTTTAAAAAGGATTCTTGTTGTAGCAATAAGCCATTATTAGCTGGGACCGGTTCGATGATGATACAAGCAATGTCATCGCCATGCTTGGTCAATGTTTCTTCTAGGAGGTCTGGTTGATTGAGTGGAAGTACAATGGTTTCTTTGGCAAATGCTTCGGGGATTCCCGCAGAGGTGCTTTCTCCGAAAGTAGCCAAGCCAGATCCGGCTTTTACCATTAAGCTATCGACATGGCCGTGGTAACAGCCTTCAAATTTGATGATCTTATTTTTCTTGGTCGCTCCGCGCGCCAGCCGAATGGCTGACATGACCGCTTCCGTTCCTGAACTTACAAAACGAATTTTATCAATAAAGCGATTGTTTTCTAAAATGAATTTCCCCAATTCATTACCCAACTTGGTAGGAGCCCCAAAAGACGTTCCGTTCATCACGGTTTCTAGTACGCTTTCGCGGATAAAGTTATTATTATGTCCCAAAATCAAAGGTCCCCAAGAACAACAAAAATCAATATAGCGATTGTCGTCTTCATCTGTGATGCGACAACCGTCTCCTTTTTTTATAAACAATGGCGGGCCAGAAACCGACTTAAAAGCACGTACTGGAGAATTGACCCCTCCAGGGAAGTATTGTTTGGCTTCTTCAAATAAAGTGGCAGATCGTTCTCTGGATATAGTGTTAATGAATTTCATGCACCAAAGGTAAGTATTCAATGGCTTTATTGGCAGTATGATTCTGCTTTCTCTAGGGAGATTTGGATTTTTTTTACAGTGAAGGGACACTATTTGTGGTAGAAGTTCGGTTTTAGTACTTATTCTGCTTGCGAGATCGAACAAAAGCACTTTCGTAGAGCAGATATTTTGAGTTAGAGAATGGGATTCAGTGGACTGTTTTAAAACAACTTCTTTCAGACGAAACAATCCTTTTGCAACGGAAAAGTATTTTTTTCGTATACATTAAGTGAACCTAAAATAATAGATTCCCGATGAGATTGAGTGAAAAAATCGTCCAAGAAAAAGCTTTAAATTATTTGCGCAAACGCTACCGGATAGAAGCGCGTAGCGGGCGGATTTTTGCAAAGGCAGAAGTTCGAACGAGGAAAGAGTATGGAGGGAAAAGAGCGGATGGTTTATTGGCTTACCGTTCTTGGTTGGGTGGCATGCGAGTGATTAGCATGGAAGCAAAATCTCATAAAACTTTAGCGGCCATTCGCTTGCGAAGAAAAGATCGGAAGCTGATTTTGAAAAGTATCTTAATGGGCATATTTGTCTGTTTGGGAAGTGGCGCTTTCTTTTTTTTATTTAAAATGGAAGACGAGTATCTGCGATATGCGGTGCCCCTAAATATCATGGTGGC
>CAYQRA010000240.1:0-8975 GCA_964419315.1 uncultured Saprospiraceae bacterium
TGGCATCAAGCTTACTCAGGATGCTAAGGCATCGCTTTGGCTACCCGTCCGCATTGCGGTTCACAAGTTGGCACTTGTTCATGCCTCGACTAAGCCTGAAACTCATCCCATTTTAATGGCAAAATAATTCTGCTCACTAACTTAGCAGCAGTCTGGTAAGTTTTCAAGGAATAGTGTCTGTGAGTCCAGTTACAAATGTAGTACAATTATTAGGAATACTATTGTCTTGGCTAGAACAATTTCCCTACTTCGGTGGGGCTAGGAGAACGAGCATAGAAGAAAGAATTAGGGCTTTCTATTGGGCCATAGCTGAATGGGAGATATGGAAAATAGAAAGCCCTTTTTTAGCTCAAGTAGCTCTTGCTTTTGAGGTTTGATTAAGATACTACATCATTGAAAAACCTAGTGTCATCATTATCTAGCCACTGGTTAATGGATAAATTTTCATAAATGGTATCACCATTTACAATCAATGTCAAGCCTGCAAGGTGCCAGGCGGTACCCCAAGAAATAGATTTGGTGATCTGAATGACGGTGATATCTGCGACTCGAAGACCTGTTCCTGGGTCTAGAATATAAGTTCTATTGGAATCTCGGGAGAAATCATTTTGACTACTTTCTAAAGGAAAATTGCGTCCTCCTATTTGTAGGGTCACTCTGCTATCTGTGCCAGCGCCATAAACATCTCCAGTAATGACTCTAAGTTCTAAAGAATTGACCAGATTATTATTAAAGTCAGCATAGGAATTGGAGAGGTAATGTAAATCATAATTTTGTAGCCAAACTCCTGGAGAATCATTGGCAATCATTTCACAGTCGTGAAAGACTTTAACTCCTCTCAATTTCCAACCACCACCACTTCCTCCAGTGCCGTCTTCGTCTTTGCGAATTAAAATCCGTTTGATCTGATCTCGCGTGATATTCCCTCCATCCCAAATGGCATAACCATCTCGATCTCTGCGTTTTTTATCTCTGACATCAAGGCTCAATTGATAAGTACGATGACCGATATCCAGCCAGACATTATCTTTGGTTCCACTGTAGTATTCGTCATCGGTCGTCAGTTCCACAAAAATGTCAGCCCAGCCAATTTGTCCTTTGGTATATTCGCAAAGGTCTTGTAAATAGGTGGCGTGCATGATGCATCTTCGATAGGAGATGGCACAGGTTCTGCAATTGCCATTCGGAATATGGTCACAACCAAATTCTTCTTCACAGGAACTACAAGGCGTTCCACCTCCACCATACTCACTTTCTGCACCAAACTGATAGAGCAAGAGGAGTGAAGCGGTTGCTCTTTTTCTTGGAGCTATGGAAGCCCAATCATCAGCGTATTCTGTAATAGAAATAAATCTTTCGCCAGAGGAATAACCAGGCGAACTAGACCCATAGCGCGTAATAAAATAAACGACTGCATCATCGGAACCATGTGCTTGCATCATTGCTTGTTTGTAGGCTGCAATACCTGCATCATCTGGGGTGAAAGTTGTACCATTAAAATTGACGGCACCGATACCTGGATTTCGCCAGTAGGAATCAGCACTTGTGCTTGCTCCGTCGTTGGAATTGGGCATATTGGGAGTATCAATTTCTACCGTGTGGAAATCGTAGTTGAAGGATAAATTGCCACTTGGATGTTCTGTGGTCAACCAAGTTAGACCTTCTTGGATTTGCAATTGAAGACTGTTTTTATGAGTCTGAGAAACGATGCGTCCAATCCCTGGTGTAGAATCTACAAAGACGACTCCGATACTAATTTCTCCATGTAGGGTTCGACAAGGCTCTCCGGCTTCTAAGGCAGATATCGCATCTACAGTAGCTCCTGCCCAACTAGGTTTTAAAACCCATTTGATATCTGGATAATTAAGACGATAAACAAAGCCTCGGATAAAAGGATGATACTTTAGTTTTAATAATTGTTTGAGATACTCAATGATCGCACCTAAGCCTCCGCCCTTAAAATCAATTTTGTATTTTTTAATGAGTTCCGTTGTCGATTCTTTTGGTTTACGAAGCTTTCTTTCGGCACCAATTTCTTTGATTTTTTTCAAGAGTATTTCGGGTTCAAAGTGAGAATGGAACGCAGGAACGGAAGAGGCTTTGTCCCAAGATTTTACTTTCTCTTTATCTCTAGCTACTACTTCTGCTTTGTAGGTTTTTGAAAAACGATGATTCCAAGAGGAAACAACAGCCAACATCGGATTTTCTAATTTACTCCAAACCGTTTTAGGAACTGCTTTTGGGGTATGGTATTGGAATAATTTGGTCTCATAAAGTCGACTCATTTGTGGCTTATCGCCCAAGACGATGATGGCATGTTGGTGAAATTTTGCAGCAACAATAAGACCGTTTTTACGCGCACTTTGTGTAGCGGATTGAAGAGCAGAATACGAAGGTTTAGCCAAGAGGAATAAATATTCCACGTAATTGTTTTCTGGCATAGCAGATTTGTTTTGGTGTTTAAAAAGGTAGAAGGAACCAATGCTTTACTTACAATCACCAACCCTAAAATTGGCAATAGCAATAAAGAAGAACAGGACTAAAAGATGTCCAGTCAATTGGTTACTCATGCAAAGGTCAAGCATGCTTTGATGCCTAAACATCAAATAAGAAAATTTAAAAAAAGGATAGTTACGGTAAAAACTTTTTGATTCGAGAAAATCAAAAGACCAGTTAAATGGCCTTAAAAACTGCAAGGTAATAAAAAAAATACATTGTTAATGGATTGTTACTCAAAAGTGTTTTTTCTGTTGGAACAATTTACTGAAGAAAATCGTAAACCTCAATAATTGGACTTAGAAGTCTTTTGTGGGGAAAAAGCTTATTTTTGTGCCCTCATAGATTTATAAGTAGGCCAATGAATGGAAAGCGAGTAATGGAAGGGGATTATAAAAAAAATCGAAGCTTAACGTCACTAAGTTGACCTTTCCAAATAATTTGGTTCTATTGGCTACTAAGTTTTCAAATCAGACGTTATATGGATAACGCAAAACTATTTCAATGAAATTCAATTATACGATTCCTTTTGTTTTCTTAATCTTACTCCTCTTTGCTTGTAGGCCTGATGACAATTTTGTCACCGACCCTAGTGCGGTATTGGAGTTTTCCAAAGATACCATGACCTTTGATACGGTGTTTACCGAACTTGGTTCTGCAACCCGTATTCTAAAAGTCTATAACCGAAACGATCGCCCGATCAAGATAGATAAAGTAAGTGTCGCTACTGGATCAAATTCTAAATTTCGATTTAATATCGACGGAGAATCTACCAATGAAATGATCGACTTAGAAATTCCTGCGGAGGACAGTATCTATATTTTTGGAGAAGTAACGGTTGATCCAGACCAAGATATTTCTGCCAGCCCTTTTGTGATCACAGACGAACTCGTTTTTCAAACCAATGGCAATGAGCAGAAGGTAATCTTAGAAGCTTGGGGACAAAATGCCAATTATTTTCCTTCGCGTTTTAGTAGCAAGAGTGGTGCTACTTTTGCATGTGACGGGATGGAAGTAGTGTGGAATGATCCAAAGCCTTATGTGATTTATGGAATTGTAGCCTTTGAGAACTGTGACTTGGTGATTCCGGCAGGAACACAAATCTATGTGCACGGCGGTTTGGGTTTGGTCTTTAATGACGATGGTGAGGGTTTTTTCTATAATGATGGCCGGATCGTTATTGGGGCCAATGCCACTTTACGGACTGAAGGCACCAAGGAAAATCCTGTTGTTATTCAGGGAGATCGTTTGGAGGCTGGCTTTGAGGATGTTAGAGGACAGTGGTATGGAGTCATCTTTGCTCCGGGGTCTACGGGAAGTGTATTGGAACATACGATTATCAAAAATTCTGTCGTGGGGGTAGCGGTAGATTCTTCTTCTAGCCTTAGTCTCAACAATACGGAAATTTATAATACGACCGCGAATGCGGTATTTGCGCGTCATGCCGAAGTCAAAGCAAGGAACTGCTTGTTTAGAGACAATAGTGCCAATAGTGTTCGTATTTCCCAAGGAGGAAATTATGAATTTGATTATTGTACAATGGCGACTTATGGGACGGATGCTTCGGCTTTGTCAGTGAGTAATGTCCGTTGTCTAGATGCTTTTTGTACCGAATTTTTTGACAATGATCTCAATGCAAGATTTTCCAATTGTATCATCACCGGATCTCAAGAGGATCAAATTAATCTAGCTGACCTGAGTGATAATGTAACTTTTAATTACGCTTTTGACCATTGCATTGTTCGACTCAAAGATATTTTGGAAGCTGATAGTTATCCTGACTTTTTGACGGATTGTGGTACTTGTATCAATAATACAGATCGTGATGCTCCCTTATTTGTGGATCGAGACGATGGCGATTATCACCTCGATAGCTTGTCGATTGCGGAAGGTCAAGCTGCTCCGATTATGGATATTCTCTTGGACCTCGACGAGGAAGAACGCGATCCTACGACTCCAGATATTGGTTGCTACGAGTATATTTATGAGTAAACAGCACTAAAAAAATAATGACTTCAATTTCTATCTTAGGCTGTGGTTGGTTGGGACTTTCATTGGGAAGTCATTTGGTGGATCAAGGTTTTGTGGTGAAAGGTTCTACCACGCGAGCTGAAAAATTGCCTTTGTTAGCAGAAAAAGGAATCCAGGCTTTTTTAATTAAAGTTGGTTCCGAAGGACTCGAAGGCCCGGATGTTGAGGCCTTTTTTAAAAGTGAAATTCTTCTCCTTAATATCCCGCCTCGCCGCCGCGAAGCCAATGTGGCGCAACGCTTTCCTCGAGAAGTAAAAATGATTACTGCTGCAGCTTTACGAGCTGGACTTCAAAAAATTTTGTTGGTGAGTTCTACGGCTGTTTATCCTTCCAAGATGGGATGGGTGAAAGAGTCGGATGCTACGGAGCCAGAGACGGAATCGGGCAAAGGCTTGGTCGCTGCGGAGCAATTTTTAGAAGCTCAAAAAGACTGTTCGGTGACGATCTTACGATTGGCGGGACTGATTGGAGGAGCGCGACATCCTGGAAGGTGGTTTGCGGGGAAGAAGAATTTGGGTGGAGGAAAAGTGCCGATTAATCTCGTGCATCGTGACGATTGTATTGCGGCGATTGAAGCGATTATTGTTCAGGAAAAATGGGGAGAGCGGTATCAGCTTTGTGCGGATGAGCATCCGCTTAAAGGAGATTTTTATCCTGCGATGGCGAAGCAATTGGGTTTGGAGATTCCGGAGTTTACAGGCACGCCCATCTTGCCTTATAAGATCGTGGGAAATGAAAAAATTAAAAAGGATTTGGGTTTGGTTTTAAAATATCCAGACCCTCGTAAGATTACCTTGGAGTAACTTTATCCCAAAGCTACTTCCTGTTGCGGTCGAATTTTTACCGTAAACAAAATCACCAAACCAATCACAAAGAAAATCGCTAAAGCCAAGACACTATTGCGCATCCCACCCGTGAGTTGTTCGATAAATCCAAAGCTAAAAGTTCCAACCACAATTGCTACTTTTTCCAAGACATCAAAAAAGCTAAAATAAGAAGCGGTATCCTTGGTCTTAGGAGGAATCAATTTGGAATAGGTAGATCGAGAAAGCGATTGAACACCTCCCATCACAAACCCAACAACTGCTGCGACGAAGTAAAATTCTGATTTTTTATAAACAAAAAAAGCCACAAAGCAGATCGTCGTCCAAAGTATTAGAATCGTAACCAGTGCTAATTTATTGCCCTTCCATTTAGACAGCCGAGAAAACAACCAAGCTCCAATAATCGCTACCAATTGTAATAATAGAATGATGACGATCAGTTCACTAGATTCAAACTTGAGTTCATCGGTCGCAAAAGTAGAAGCCATGTAAATGACGGTTTGTGCTCCCGCACTATAAAAAAAGAAAGCACTCAAAAAACGCAAAATCATCGGTTGAGACCGAACCGCCTGAGCGACTTTCGCAATTTCCTGATAGCCTTTTTTTACTAAGTTTTCAGAAGTCTTTGTCGGTTTGTCTTTTGGCAAAAGCCTAAAACTAATTTGTGCAAATCCGATCCACCAAAGTCCCACCATCGCAAAAGATACTTTTGCGGCAAAGGTCGTATCTCCCAAGCCAAACCATTCTGGCTTTTGCATCATCACGATATTGAAGATGAGTAAAATGACACTGCCGATATAGCCATAAGCAAATCCTCGGGCACTTACACTATCAAATTTATCTTCGGTGACAATTACGGGCAAGTAGGAATTGTAAAAAACTTGTCCACCTGCAAAACCGATCACTGCCAAAATAAAGCCTAATAATCCGAGCCACAACATGTCATGTCCTTCAAAGAAGAATAAGGACATACAGGAAAGGGCGCCAAGACTGGTAAAGATTTTCATAAAAAACATCTTTCGTCCTCCGTAATCTGCCATGCCAGTAAGTAGGGGTAATGCCGCCGAAATGAGTAAATAAGCAAAAGCTAGGGCATAGGCAAATAACGCGGTATTGGTCATTTTCATCCCTAAGAAAAGGAAATCAGGGTCAATTTGACTATTGAAGTAAAGGGGAAAGATAGCGACTGCAATCACCAATGCATAAGAAGAATTCGCCCAATCGAACATCGCCCAACCATGAATGATTCGTTTGTCATTTAATTGAAAATCAGTAGTTTGTGATGGATTGCTCATTTTGCTTACTTTAGTGGCTAGCAATATAACCAAAAATGACTGGTGAAATAGAACATTAAGAAGAAAAGGCAAAATCTTATCTTTCCGTTTACTTTAGAAAACGGTTACTTTTGGGTATTCGAAATTCGTCTTATTTTTTGTAATAAAATTATAAAATCAAAACCATATTCTTATTTTTTGAATCCATCTACTTTTGAAGATCTAAAATCAGAGAAATGAACATTGCCATACTTTCTCGTGGACCACAGCTCTATTCTACTCAAGCATTAGCGGTCGCTGCGCAAAAGCGCGGACATCGCGTAAACATAATCGACCACCTTTTATGTAGTATCCTGATCGAAAAGGGAAAACCGCAGGTTTATTATGGAGAAAAAATGCTTTGGGGGATTGATGCGATCATTCCAAGGATTGGTGCTTCTGTTACTTTTCAAGGAGCAGCAATTATCCGGCAGTTTGAAATGATGAAAATATTTTCCACCTTGACCTCTGAAAGTCTCTTGCAATCGAGAGATAAACTGCGTTGTATGCAATTATTGTCGATGGCAAATATTGGCCTACCCAAAACAGCTTTTACCAATTATGCAGAAGATACCCAGCAACTGATCGATGCGGTAGGTGGAACGCCGCTGATTATCAAACTGCTGAAAGGGACACATGGTTTAGGAGTGATTTTGGCTGAAAATGATAGGACTGCATCTTCGATACTTGAAGCTTTTCATCGCACCCGTGAACGAGTGATTGTCCAAGAATTTATTGCGGAATCAAAAGGAGCGGATGTACGTGCTTTGGTAGTAGGAGGAAAGGTAGTTGCCGCGATGAAACGCAAAGCTCGGCCAGGAGAATTTCGTTCTAATTTACATCGAGGTGCAACTGCAATTCACATCAAATTGACGAGTGAAGAAGAACGAACGGCATTGGAAGCCGTAAAGATGCTCGGCTTAGAAGTAGCGGGAGTTGACATGTTGCAATCGGATAGAGGCCCATTGGTCTTAGAGGTAAATCCTTC
This sequence comes from uncultured Saprospiraceae bacterium, assembly GCA_964419315.1. Classification (GTDB taxonomy): domain Bacteria; phylum Bacteroidota; class Bacteroidia; order Chitinophagales; family Saprospiraceae; genus CALLVY01. The sequence continues at coordinate 7,653 of CAYQRA010000240.1, forward strand.
TCCTGGATTAGAAGGGATAAGTACCACTACCGGAATTGATGTAGCAGGAAAAATTATTGAATTAGTAGAACAGAAAGTTGGTCTAGAGGATTAATTGAATCGATGTTTCTCAAAAGAATGAGGTTCTCTGACAAATCCCGTGTGTGAGTCAGCCAAAAAGAAGAAAAAACGCTTCCTACGGTCGCTTTTTTATTCTTATTTTTGATTGACCACGGGATTTGTCCAAGAACGAAGAATGAAAAGAGATATGAAAGAAATTAAAATCAACGGAATAGAAGTTGGAGCAGGAGAAGAAAAAATAATTAAACTCAATGTAGCCCGGCTACCATCCGGTACGGTGATCAGTTTGCGCGTTCATGTATTTCGAGGCAAAAAATCTGGCCCAACGATGTTGGTCATGGGAGGTGTACACGGAGATGAAATCAATGGCGTAGAAATTGTTCGGGAATCCATGGCTCGAAAATTTTACAAGCATTTAGAACGTGGAACGGTCATTGCGATTCCGCTACTCAATATTTACGGGTTTATCAATTTCTCGCGCGATGCTTCCGATGGGAAAGATGTCAATCGAAGTTTTCCCGGAAGTATGATGGGCTCCCTCGCTTCGCGAGTCGCTGGCACCCTGACTAAAAAGATATTGCCCTTTGTAGACTTTGCGGTTGATTTTCATACGGGAGGAAGTTCCCGCTATAATTATCCCCAGCTCCGCTATACCATTGGAGATGAGCGTGCGGAAGAATTGGCTTTGGCTTTTGGTGCGCCTTATTTGATCCGTAAAGCAAATATCTCCAAGACCCTACGTAAAGTGGCACATGGAATGAATATTCCAGTTTTGGTTTTTGAAGGAGGAGAATCTTTGCGTTTGGATGGTTTTTCGATCGAAAGAGGTTTGAAAGGTTTGCTGCGTTTGATGCAAAGCGAAAAAATGATCGCGGGCAAACCGGAGGCAATGCCGAAGCCATTTATATTTAATAAAACCACTTGGGTGCGGGCTTCTCGGTCTGGACTGTTTCGATGGTCGCAGCAATCTGGTGCGAAGGTGAGCATTGGCGAACCACTTGGGGTAATTCAAGATCCTTATGGCGAATTTAGCGTCAAGGTATTGGCGAAAAAAGAAGGCTATTTGATTGGACATAATAATGCACCCGTAGTAAGTCAAGGAGATGCTTTGTTTCATATTGGCTATGAGCGAGTGATCCCGTAGGGCGACTGAGCGATCTCGTAGGGCGACTGAACAATCCCGCAGGATGACTGAGCGATCCCGAAGGGTAATGCACGACAGTGCATTAAGCGAAGGAACCGCGAAAGCGGACGGGCAGCCAC
>CAYQRA010000241.1:0-8972 GCA_964419315.1 uncultured Saprospiraceae bacterium
CAAAAGAATTAGGAGCAACACATACGATCAATTCTTCCAAAGAAGATGTTTTAGAAAAAATAAAAGAGATCAGCGAAGGAGGGGTTAATTTTTCATTAGATACAACGGGTATTCCCGATGTGATTCGAGTCGCAACGGATTGCTTGGGGATTAAAGGAATCTGTGGAGTGCTAGGTGCCAATCCTCCGGACACCGAGATGACGCTGAATGCTTTTGATTTCTTAAGTCATGGGCGCCGCTTAATGGGATTGATTGAAGGAGATGCTGTTTCGGATGAATTTATCCCCCAGTTAATTGACCTATACAAACAAGGTAAATTTCCTTTCGATAAATTGATTTCTTACTACGAGTTTGACCAAATAAATGAAGCCATTCAAGATACCCATTCAGGTAAGGCGATTAAGCCGATTGTGAAGTTTTAATTATTAGGAGTCAAGAGTCAGGTTCATTTAACTATGACTCCTGATCCACTCAAAAAAAAAATATGACCACTTTTAAAATGAACGAATCCTTCCCATTAAATGCCTGGTACGCGGTGGCCTGGGATGTGGAATTGAAACACGAGCTATTGGCTAGGAAGATTTGCAATAAACCTTTGGTGATGTATCGAAAAAAGGATGGTACGCCTGTTGCATTGGAGGATGCTTGCTGGCACAGATTATTACCCCTCTCCAAAGGAAAGCTCAAAGGGGATACTTTGGTTTGTGGCTACCACGGATTAGAGTATAATGGGGACGGACGATGTACACATATGCCTTCTCAAGAAACCATCAATCCTTCCGCTTGTGTTCGTTCTTATCCCGTTGCTGAAAAGTATCGTTTCATTTGGGCTTGGATGGGCAATCCCGCTTTGGCTGATGAGGCTTTGATTCCAGATATGCATTGGAACAGCGATCCCGATTGGGCCGGTGATGGTAAGGTGATTGAAGTGAAATGTAATTACCGCTTGGTCGTAGATAATTTGATGGATTTGACCCATGAAACTTTTGTTCACTCCGAGACCATTGGAGATGACACCGTCGCCGAATCCCCCTTTGATGTTCATTATGATGACCGAACAACCACGGTCACGCGATGGATGAATAATATAGATCCTCCTCCTTTTTGGAAAGGTCAATTGAATAAAAAAATCGAACATAATGGCCATGTAGATCGGTGGCAAATCATTAATTTTCAAGCACCTTGTACCGTAAATATAGATGTAGGAGTTGCGGTTACTGGAACAGGGGCTCCCGAAGGCGATCGTTCCCACGGAGTGAATGGAATGGTATTGAATACCATTACTCCTTCTACCGACAAGACTTGTTATTACTTTTGGGCATTTGCAAGAAATTATAAGTTGACAGACCAAAGCGTTACCATAGAAACACGAGAAGGAGTAGCAGGAATTTTTGCGCAGGACGAAGAGATTCTCGAAGCGCAGCAAATTGCGATTGATGAAAATCCCGATAGAATATTTTACAATTTAAATATTGATGCTGGAGCCATGTGGGCAAGAAGAATCACCGATAAAATGGTCGAAAAGGAACAATATCAAGAGCTTAAAAATCAGTAAATAGCAATGAGGTTTAGAAATTCATGGATGGACGCCACGGTTACGGATGTTAAAAAAATAGCCGATAGAATTTTTCAAATAAAAATTCAAGCCTTGGATGGGACTCACCCCTTTACGGTAGGTTCGCATATCGATGTCGCCGTGATGATTAATGGCCAACCTGAGGTTAGAAGCTATTCTTTGGTCGGGAAATTTGCACCGGATCAGCCCTATACGATTGCTGTAAAGCACTTAGTAAATAGTAGAGGCGGCTCCAATCATATGTGCGCTTTGCAAAAAGGAAATCGCATCAAAGTTTCTTCACCCCTTAATCATTTTGAACTTAGTTTTAATTCGAATCAATACCTTTTGATTGCAGGTGGAATTGGTATCACACCAGTGATAGGAATGGCACAAGAATTAAAGGAAAAAGGATCAGATGTTTTTATGATTTACATTGGTAAATCGGAGTCAGATATGGCGTATGTTGAAAAATTACGAAATCTATTAGGAGATAATTTGATTGTGCATTTTAGTGATCAAAAGGGGCATTACCAACTAGAGAATATTTTAGATTTTGTGTCTTCTACCTCGTTTGTCTATCTCTGTGGACCATTGGGATTGATGAATGCCGTAAGAAAGATTTGGGAAGAAAGCGATTATAATAATGCCAATTTGAGGTTTGAGACATTTGGAGCCTCTGGGCTGTTTTCCCCGCAAAAATTTACCGTAAAAATTCCACGATTTGAAAAAGAAATCGAGGTAAGCGAAAATCAATCTTTACTCCAAGCATTGAATGCCGCTAATGTCGATGTGATGTTTGATTGCAATAAAGGAGAATGCGGATTATGCCAAGTTGATGTTGTAGAATATACGGGTTCCATCGACCATCGAGATTGCTTTTTTAGCGAAGAAGAAAAAGGAGAAAATAAAAAAATATGTGCTTGTGTAAGTCGAGTAGCCAATGGTCATCTTACGATCGACACGGCTTATCGAGGCAAAAACTTTTCTTCTTCAAAATGAAAAATGGGTCAAAACCAAAATAAATAAATGATTATTCATAAGCATACTTTTGTAATCTCAGGAGGAGCATCCGGACTTGGATTAGCTACCGCCGAAATGATTCTCCAAAATGGTGGCAAGGCCATCCTTGCAGACCTCAATGAAGCAGCGGGCGCTGCTGCTCAATCTTCCTTAGGAGAAAAGTCTTTGTTTGTCAAAACCAATGTTACTAGTGAGAGCAGTGTGCAACAAATGATTGAGCAAGGACTCCAAAAATTTGGAAGCATCCAAGGACTCATCAACTGTGCGGGTATTGGCCCTGCCAAAAGAGTACTGGGAAGAAATGGAGTACATCCACTCGAAGCATTTACCAAAACCATTCAGGTTAATTTAGTCGGTTCTTTTAATATGATTCGCTTAGTGGCCGATGCCATGCAAAACAATGATACAGGGGAAAGTGGCGAACGCGGTGTGATCATTAATACCGCTTCCGTAGCGGCTTTCGATGGACAAATTGGTCAAGCAGCCTACGCTGCCTCCAAGGGCGGAATCGTGGCCATGACTTTACCTATCGCAAGAGAATTGGCAAGAGTAGGAATCCGAGTTTTAACCATTGCACCAGGGATTTTTGAGACCCCAATGCTCACAAATTTACCAGACGAAGTAAAAGAGTCCCTAGGAAACCAAGTCCCCTTTCCGTCTCGACTAGGTAGGCCCGCAGAGTATGCATCTTTAGCAAAACAAATTATTGAAAATCAAATGCTCAATGGAGAAGTAATTAGATTAGACGGAGCAATTAGAATGGCGAGTAAATAAGTATTAGGTAGTAAGTAGGAGGTAATTAAGTGGAACCTAATACCTCCTACTTACTACTTAATACCTAATACCTAATACCTAATACCTAATACCTAATACCTAATACTTACCACCTAAAACCTACTTAAAAAAAGAAACATGTACGAATACATCAACACAGAAATAAAAGAAAATATTCTATACGTTCAGTTGAATCGGGTGAAAAAAAGAAATGCGCTCAATGATAAAATCATACAGGAAGTAGGAGACGCTTTTTCCAATATACCCAAGGAAGTAAAATGTGCGATCATTTATGGAAATGGGGACCACTTTAGTGCCGGCTTAGACTTGTCAGAATTAAAGGAAATAGATGTGGTGGATGGATTACATCACTCGATGTCGTGGCAACCTATTTTGGATAAAATACAATATGGAAAAGTACCCGTCATTGCAGCATTGCATGGAGCCTGTATCGGAGGAGGTTTGGAATTGGCTAGTGCAGCACATATTCGAGTAGCGGACCAATCTACCTTTTTTGCTTTTCCGGAAGGCTCTCGTGGAATATTCGTCGGGGGAGGGGGCTCTGTCAGAGTTCCACGTTTAGTGGGTACTCATATCATGATGGACATGATGATGACTGGAAGAGTTTATAATGCGGAAGATGGTTATCGCTTGGGCTTTTCGCAATACCTGACCGAGGAAGGCGATGTCCTAACGAAGTCTCACGAATTGGCTTTAAGGATTTCAGAAAATGCTCCTATGACTAACTTCTCCTTGATGCATGTCTTGCCTCGAATTTCAGATACAACTCAAGAGATCGGATTGATCATGGAATCTATGGCCTCTGCCATAGCGCAAAGCGCACCCGAAGCAAAAAAACGATTAAAGGATTTCTTAGAAGGAAGAGCTAAAAAAGTTAAAAAGAGTGAATAGGACTTAGAGGGAGTGAAGGCTCAGGAGTTAGGTATCAGGAAACCTTTCCTGATACCCTCCTACACCTCAATTTTCAAAAAAAATAACATGGATTTAAAATCAACACCATTTTTAGAAATACCGGTTCTACAACCTCGCATTATATTGGAGAGTGGTGACAATGGAGTAATTTACGTTAAGTCCCTAGAGCGGCTTGACCCATATCCAAAGCGGCTAACAGAGCGATTGATTAAATGGGCTTTCGAAATACCGACCCACACCTTCTTAGGCCAACGAGAGGAAAACGGAGAATGGCGGCGTTTGAGTTATGGCGAAGCTTTCACCAAAGCGCAAGCAGTCGCTCAGTATCTTTTGCAAAAAGAAGTGTCTACGGAACGTCCGGTGGTCATGATGTCTAGCAATACTATTGAGTATGCAATTGTGAAATTGGCCTGTATGCATGTCGGAATTCCCTTTTCTCCGATTAGTCCCGCTTATGCTACGAAGTCTAAGGATTTTGGTAAACTAAAGCATTGCATCAAGCTACTTACACCAGGACTTATTTTTGTTGAAGATGGACTTGCTTTTGAAAAACCACTTAAAGAGGTAGCAGACGGAATTTCCGTTTTGGCGCTTAATAATGTATTGGCAGGTCAAGACGATTTCAATGAGGCATTAAAGACTCCCGTAACAGCAGAAGTGGAATCCGCCTATGCTAAAGTTACTCCTGATTCTATTGCTAAAATTTTATTTACCTCAGGTTCAACAGGGAAGCCCAAGGGGGTAATCAACACGCATGGAAATATGCTGCATAATGCCCAACAAACGGTGCAAACTTTTCCCTTTATGGCCAATGGAGGATTCCACATTGTCAGTTGGTTGCCGTGGAACCACACCTTTGGTGGCAATAGCGATTTTGGTTTGACTCTTTATAATGGAGGCTCCTTGCACATTGATGATGGAAATCCTACCGCTAAAGGAATTACTAAAACCGTTAGAAATTTGAAAGAGGTAGCTCCGACTATTTTTTATAATGTCCCCAAAGGATTTGAAGAAATTTTACCCTACCTCAAGGAGGACAAAGCACTAAGCACCCATGTTTTTAGTCGTTTGAAAATGTTCTTTTATGCAGGAGCCAGTATGCCTCAACACGTTTGGGATGGGCTCGAACAATTGGCCTATGATACGATTGGCAAAAGACTTTTTATTGGTACTGGTTTGGGAATGACAGAAGCAAGTCCTTCGGCATTATTCAATACCGAATTTAATAGTGTTCCGGGAAGACTGGGGGTTCCGGTACCAGGATTAGAAGTGAAACTCGTTCCAGATGAAGATAAGATGGAAGCGCGATTTCGAGGAAAAAATTTGACGCCAGGCTATTGGCGAAACCCAGAAGCAACGGCCAAGGCCTTCGATGAAGAAGGGTATTATAAAACAGGAGATGCGGTAAAAATTATCGACCCCAATGATATTTCCAAAGGCCTACTTTTCAATGGCCGTATTGCAGAAAACTTCAAACTCATCTCTGGTACTTGGGTAAACGTTGGAGCGCTAAAAGCGGGTCTGATTAAGGAAGGAAATGGTTTGATTGTAGATGCGGTTATCACTGGTCATGATAAAACTTATATCGGAGCAATCGTGATCCCTGAATTAAACTTTTGTAGAAAATTAACTAACTTACCAGAGACCGCTTCTATAAAAGAAATTATTCAACATGCTCAGGTAAAACAAGCTTTGCAAAAGGTAATCAATGAATTGGGAGCCAAAAGCACGGGAAGTTCAACCTGTATTAGAAAAGCCCTATATGCGGACTTTGAATTGTCAGGCGACAAAGGAGAAGTAACCGATAAAGGCTCGGTCAATCAAAGAGCAATACTACGAAACCGACAGGAAGTTGCGGCCTTGCTTTACGAAAAAGAAGCCTCCAATAAAATCATTCAGTACCAACGAAATACTTATGTCAAAAACAAATAAAACACTCTTAGATTCAGCGCCAATTTCCAATCTACAGTATGCCACTATTTTCGTTTGCTTTTTGATGAACATCTTAGATGGGATGGATGTACTGGTCATCTCCTTCTGTGCGCCAGCCATTGCAGAAGGTTGGGGGGTGAGTAAAGTAGCCTTGGGAATTGTCTTTAGTTCCGGCTTAGTAGGAATGACGATTGGTGCATTATTTTTAGCCCCCTTTGCCGATCGCATTGGAAGAAAAAAAGCAATCATTCTCAGTGCATTACTGATGGGCCTTAGTATGTTTTTTACTTCCTACAGTTCGTCTGTTAATGAGCTGATGATTTTTAGATTTATAAGTGGTTTGGGAATCGGAGTAATGCTCGCCAGTACAACCGCATTGATTGCCGAATACACCCCCGATACTTCCAAAGACTTTTGGGTAAGTGCGGCGCTCTCTGGCTACCCAATCGGTGCCGTAATGGCCGGGCTGGTTTCGGCTGAAGTTATTGAAAATTATAATTGGCAAATGATGTTTAAAATAGCGGGAATCGCTTCCTTGGTTACTCTCCCAGCTATTTTGATTTGGCTCTCAGAGTCTATTGATTTTTATTTGAAGAAACAACCTCCCAATGCTTTAGTCAAAGTAAATACTATTTTAGAAAAAATGGGAAGACCGGGCCTTTCCGAACTACCTCCCATACCCGAACAAAAAGCGGCTATTCCTGTAAAGGAATTATTGGAAGAGGAGCATCGAAAATCAACATTGCAACTTTGGTTGGCTTTGTTTTTGGCTTTTGGAGCGCTGTACTTTTTGGCCAGTTGGATTCCCGCCTTGTCAAAAGAAACAGGCATGTCCATGTCTTATGCGATTTATGCAGGGACGGTATTTAATGTAGGGGCATTTTTTGGAATCACGACGCAAGGCTATTTTTCTTCGAAAGTTGGTTTGAAAAAAACCATCGGTTTGATCTTAATTGCTACGGCCATTTTGATGGGCGTTTTTGATTTCTTTATCGGAACCAATCTTTTATTGCTGATTGTATTTGGATTATTGGGTTTTGGAATTCAAGGAGGTTTTGTAGGACTCTATTCTGTGGCTGCAAGATTGTATCCCACGGAGATTCGGACGACGGGAGTAGGATGGGCCATTGGGATTGGCCGATTGGGAGGCATTGCTGGGCCGGCAATTGGAGGGATATTGACAGGAGCCATAGGACTTTCCATGGGAAGTACCTTTTTGATTTTTGCGATACCTACTTTTTTTGCAGGGCTAGTTACTCTTTATTTATCATCAGAAAAAATAACCTAATCAACTTCATACCCAGAAACAAAGCGTTCAGAATTTAAAGTCAAAACAAATAAAACCATACTTATAATGAAGAAAAAAATATCCTTTCGAGTGGATCATGTCGGCAGTCTATTAAGAACGCCGGATGTTATTGAATATCGACAACTTTGGAAAAAGGGAAAAATTTCGGATGAGAAACTTCGGGTGATAGAAAATAGAGAAATTGCCGCGACGGTGAAGCGATTAGAATCAACCGGCGTTCAGTCCATAACGGATGGAGAATTTCGCAGAGATTATTTTCACTTGGATTTTTTAGAACGATTGGAAGGAGTTACGGTAAAACATTCTAAGCATTTTTCGAAACCGCCAGTTGTTACGGTGACGGGTAAATTGAAGCATGTGCAAAATATCCAAGTAGCAGATTTTAATTATTTAAAATCGGTAACTACCGAAACGCCGAAGGTTTGTATTCCTTCTCCTACGATGGTTCACTTCCGAGGCGGACGCAAAGGAATAGACATCACCTCTTATCCCGATTTGAATCTTTTCTTTAAAGACTTAGCGGCTTGTTACCGAAAAGAAATTAAAGCTTTGTACAAAGCAGGGGCTAGATACATTCAATTAGATGATACAAATTTGGCTTACCTTTGCGATCCAAAAATGAGAGCGGCTGCCAAAAAAAGAGGCGAAGACCCCAATGAATTGCCTAAGACTTATGCGGCTTTAATCAATCAATCGATAAAAGGAATGCCCGATGATTTGACTTTTGGAATTCATCTATGTCGTGGAAATTATAAATCTTCTTGGTTTGCAGAAGGAGGTTATGAACCCGTTGCTGAAATTTTATTCAATACCATCAATGTAGATTCTTATTTTTTGGAATATGATGATGAACGGTCGGGAGATTTTGCTCCTTTGCGATTTGTTCCGAAAAATAAAAAAGTAGTGCTTGGCGTCATGTCTTCTAAAATTGGAAAACTGGAAACTAAAAAATACCTGTCCACCCGAATAAAAGAAGCCGCTAAATACATGCCCCTAAAAAATATGTGCATTAGTCCGCAATGTGGTTTTTCAAGTACCCACCATGGCAATCATCTGACTCCTAAGCAACAATGGAGGAAGTTTGAAAGACTAGTGGAAGTCGCAAGTGATATTTGGAAATAATCATACTGTTGGATTTGGGAAATCACGATTTAAACAACTTCAATCTGAAAGTCGAAGAAAAAAATCAAGGAAAATGATAGATGTAGAAAAAATAATTGCCATTGATGTGCATACGCACGCCGAAGTTTCTTGCCGTCAACCACACGATGATTATCGCTCAGAATTTGATGAAGCTTTCGCTAAATATTTCAAATCAAAAGAACGACCTACTATTCAGCAAACTGCTGATTATTATCGGGAACAAAATATGGCTTTTATCATGTTTACCATTGATGCGGAACATGAGGTAGGGAAGAGAAGAATTTCCAATGAGGAAGTGGCCGA
>CAYQRA010000242.1:0-8948 GCA_964419315.1 uncultured Saprospiraceae bacterium
AAAGGGCATCCAGAATTCGAACTTGTGCAGAAGGTGCATTTTCAGGCAAAGCGATTTGGAAATGACCTTGAGTAGGATTGGGAAAAATGCTGGCGGAATAAGAAGGAGGTGGGAAGAAGAAAATCTTTTACGGAGGGCAAAAAAAATGAACCGACCAAAGTCGGTTCACGGGATTAAAGAATGCTAGAAAATCGGCCTGCCAAAAAGCTGGCCTTGTGCCCTTTTAGGGCGGGTGTTAGTCATAGCGGTAGTAGTGGATGGCCGCCAAGACCCTATCGTTGGAGCGCATCTTTGGCGCTAATTCAAAAAACAAATAATGTCGGTCAAAATTTTCCTGCAGGGCTTCGCCTAGCGCATCAAGGCTTAAGGGAAGCAAATTCATATGAGCGTAGCAAGCTGCTCGAGTGTATAAAATATCTGCACCATAAGCATCTTCTTCAGAATCTTCCAATACATCCAGCGCTTTTTGGTATTGACCGATAGCGATATAAAAGCGAGCGAGGCGCATCCAAATATAGCTCAATTCTGGAAGAACCGTAGTCGCTGCTACCAAAAGTGGTTCTGCTTCTTTGAATCGGCCAAGGCGAATGTAGACATCCGCCAGTGCGGATAAGAAATCTTCTCGATGTGGATCTCTAGCAACGGCTTCTTTATAGAAATGTGCCGCACTTTCCCAGATCTGTTCTTTGGCGTAACACTCGCCTAGGTGAAAATAGACTTCTTCGTGTTTGGGGTGGCGATTAAGTGCTCGGAAAAATAAAACTCTTGCTTTTTCTAAATGGCCCAAGTATTCGTGGCATTCGCCCAGTTTGAAAAGCAACTCCCCACTTGGTGCTTCAAATTCCATGAGCTCTTGATAACAAGCTAAGGCTTTATCAAATTTACTAATCTGCATACACACATCCGCACATTCGTAATAAGCCGGGGCATAATTTTCATTGATGATAAAACTATATTCAAAAGCTTCAATGGCTTTGTCGTAGCTAAACTGCGAATAATAGGCATGCCCTAAAATGTACCAGGCCAAATAGGAATAAGGATCTTGATCAATTAAGAAGGTACAGAGTTCTATACTTTCCTTTGGCATACTGCACATCTCTTGGCAAAAATTGAGACGAGCCAAGGCCAATTGGTTTTTAGGATTGATCCGCAAGGAGGCATTCAATGCATAAAACATTTTTTCATAATCCTCTTGTTTTTCATAGACATGGGCTTCGGCAAAATAAATATTGCTGAGGTCAACAATTGAACCGGAAGCTTGGGTCTTTATACTTTTTAGTAAGCACAAGGCCATTTCATGATCGCCCTTTTGAGTATGCACCTTGGCGCGCAAAAGTTCGGTCTGGATAGGGGAGTGGCCATAGGCTTCTGCCTGATCCAATAGCTCTAAGGCTTGATCTTCATCTTTGTTAATGGAGAGTAATAGATTGGCCTTGCGGACGTGCAAGGTGGGAGAAAAACTATGTTGTTTTAATCCTTTTTCAATGATCTCAAGTGCTTTTTCTGGAAGATTGATGTCCTCGTAATAATCGGCAATCTGAGCATAGGCCCATTCTTCCATATTCAAGTCCTCTTCTTTTTGTTTGTTTGTCTCAAGTTGGAAAATTAATTCCAGTAATTCCTTCTGCTTTTCAAAATAAAGGTGCTTCATAGTGATAGTTAATGGGTTCTTTACATAGTGTTTCTAAATACATTAGGGCCATAGTCGTAAGACTTGACAGATTAAATATCAAAACCTTCCCTAAGAGGTTTTAATTAGTTAGTTTAGAGACCAAAGGGTAATTTGAACTTTTCTACAGGAGACCAAAAAAATGTACAATCCTGTTTATAAGAGGCAATGCTCTTGATAGAGGGGGAGAACGTTCACGTACATTTAATTTACAGCAACTCTCTTCTTCGAGTTTGACTCAAAAAATACCTTTTATTCTGGTTTGTTTTCGTCCTTATCCCGTTTGATAAATTCTAAAATTAAAAAAACGTTGTAAGAAGAATTGGGGGTAATTTCTTAAAGCAAACCCGTTTGTAAAACATTTTTCTTCCTTCTGTTTTATAGAGTAATGGAACACCATACACTAAGGTTGCTATTACTTCCTGTAACGGGACTTCAAAAAGATTGGTTACGTCAAAAACTTTCAATTTTTGAACCTAGATAAATAAAAATATAATATTGTAAAAAAAAAGTATATAAAATACTGACAGTCAGTTTTTTGATGGGTTTAGTTGATGTTTTTGTTCATATGTTAAAATTTTCACTCCTCGGCCTTTTCCGTCTTTAAATCTCGATTTACGGCAATACTTGCATTCAGTTCAAATCCTACAAGTAATATAAAGCAATTGATTTGTATCCAAAGCATTACGACGATGATGGTCCCAATAGAACCATAAAGCTTATTATAAGTATCGAAGTATTCGACATAAAAGGAAAAACCAACAGAGGAAAGTATGGTGAGCACCGTGGCGAGCATCGCTCCCGGCGAGAAAATTCTAAATTTTTGGCGAGTCGCCGCCCCATAGCGATAAATCAAAGAGATACCAAAGTAGAAAAAGAGTAGAACAGCTAGCCAACGAATCAAGAAAAAGACACTAGTCGTAAAGCCATCTGCATTGATATAGCTAAGAAATTGCCCGAAAAGCATTCTACCTAGAATGACCAATACTACCGAAGCAATCACCAAGAAACCAACCAAAAAAGTCAAACCGATGGCAATGCCTCGTTTTTCCAAAGCACTTCTTTTTCGAAAAGTGGTCAAGTAAGATTTTTCAAAACCTTTCATCATCGCCAACATACCATTGGAAGCGAAAAATATAGCCAGTACAAAACCAAAAGACAATAATCCAAAGCGTGGGGTAGTGGCTACATCCTTGACCGTCTGGAATACTTCCCCCGGAATGATCTCACTAAACTGTTGTTCCAAGGTGAAAAAGATGGTTTCAAAATTTTGACCAACGGGCAAATATTGTAAAAAGTATTTCTCAAAATAAGGGAATAAGGTCAATAGAGAAATCAAGGAAGGAAAAAGGGAAAGGAAAAAACTAAAGGCCATAGAGTTGGCGCGGGTGACCAAGGTATAATGCTTTAGTTCATTAATGATAAAAACCAAAACATCGTAAATTGGGACACTAAAAAATCCCGGAAGAGAGTGGGTCTTCGACCAAGCTATCAATTCTTTGACGATTGGCAAGGCAAACACCCAAGCTTGTATGTCTGATATTTTAGGTAATTTCATTCAGGGTCAAGATACAGCACTATTTTTTAAAATACCGTCCCACATTTGTTTAGTTGTATTGAATTTTCAATATTGATTCCCTATGATACAAAATAATCCTGCAAACAATCTACCAAAACCGCAGGAGGCGCAATGGTCTTATTGGTTTTTACATCTACAAAGCACAATTTGACAGCACCTCCATTCATTAATTTACCTGCTTCATTGAAAATTTCCATATGAAAGGTAATCGTGGTCTTTGGTAGCTTGCGCAAAGTCGTCCGTACCGTCACCTCTTCATCATAATAACCCGGGCGGACAAATCTCATATTCAAGGACATCACTGGCATCATTACGCCATGTTCTTCTTCCAGAGCTCGATAACTCAATCCTAGGCTTCGAATCATTTCCGCCCGCCCGACTTCGTAATATTGGGCATAATGACCATAATATAGGTATCCCATTTGATCGGTTTCTCCGTAGCGAATCCGAATCTTTGTATCGTGTGTATACATGGATGTGTTAAGTTAAATTATCCGCGTTCAATTGGACAAGTCATACAATGGGATCCCCCTCTTGCTCTTGACAACTCATTAGAAGGGATGTTAATAATGGTGTTTTTGACATCTTCCGGTTTTAATTCTCCGGAAGCAAAAGCTTTGAGTAATTCCGTAGCATGGATAACATCATAACCTGCTTCCCGAAAAGCTTCCTCTGTTTTGGGATTGCGATCATAGGTGATGGCTACCCCTGGTTTGAGCGCTACCAGATTACAGCCATCCGTCCATTGTTCTCTTTCTTGGTAAGGCGTTTCCCCATTGCCACTCAGGATAAACTCCATTTCTGGATTGATCTCTCTTCGGAAAAAATCACTGACCGAGCCATAAGCTGCGGTGGTTCCATCTTTTCGGTACACAATCACATTAGATCCCAAACCATCAATGATGATGGGTTTGAAAGCGGTTAGGTGATTGACATTGATTTGGGTGAAAATAGTATCAATGTGCATACAACTTCGATCCTTGGGGATATTAATCTGTACAAGATTATCGATGACTCCTTTTCGGAAAAGTTCTTCTCGCAAAGATTTGATACCGTGATCGGTCGTACGTTCGCTTCGCCCCACCAAAAGGTAATCTTTATTGATGACCATCACATCACCACCTTCTACGGATACGTTTTCTCCTTTTTTGGAAGGAGGAAAATCTTCGATGGTATTGAGGTTGATGATTCGGCCCTCCGTTTGGAGTTCTGTAAAAATGGGGTGTGCCCAAAAGATATAGCGCGTCAGGTAGTTTTCGCGGTGGCGAGCTTCTTTGGCCGCTTTGGTGATGATCACATGGTCATTTACGGTAACGGCAATATCTCGGGTAAAAATAAAATTGGGGATAGGGTCAAAAAGAATATGGTCTTCTGCTTCCCAATATCCGGTGATTAGAATTTCGGTTAGGATTTCATTAGGGAGTTTTAGTAACATCTCTACATAGCTACCCGGCAGCTCCTCATATTCAATGATTTTTTCCAAAATTTCTTTGCGCTTATCTCTATCTGCTTCTAGCGCTTCAAAAATCAATTGCCTTGTTTCCAGTACATTTTTTTCTCCCAAAAAAGCTTTGAGCACTTGGGTAAAGATATCGTGTTCTTCCTGCATTTTAGGCAAATGAACAATATCGTCGAAGAGTAATTCTTCTGCTCGCTTAGGAGATATCCGCGCAATCCCTTCATCAGGGCGGTGTACAATGACTCTTTTTAGTTGGCCAATTTCAGAGGAAACATTAATTGTTGGAGTAGACATAAAGTTTGGTTTTTCCGATTTAGAGCATGTTTAAAATTTATTTTCAGGCGATAGAAATTTAAACAGGCTCATAGAATAATACCATTAGGTATACTCTAAATTTTACGGAAGGTTTGGTTAGGTTATAATAAGGCTACTGAATAGCATCGCTATTTAGAAGGGCAAAAATAGTAATTGTAAACCAAACTTAGAATTTGAAATCGCTTTTCTGGAAGAAGCGGGGCAAAAAAAAATACCGACAAAATTTGTCGGTATCCTTTGGGTGGTAACTGATCGTTAATCTATTTACTGTTTTCGAGTATTTTTTTATTTTTTAGTACTGCATCTTCTACCTTATTCAGCTGCATTTCTGCTTTTTGCAATACGGCTTCTTTTCTTTTTATCTCTTCAGCGCTCAATTTACCAGCTTTTTTGTCCTTTTCAAACTGTTCGCGCGTGTTTCTGACTTTTTCTCGGTATTCATCGGATTTACCTTTTGATTTTTCTATTTTAGATTTGGCTTCCTCCTTCTTTGCTTTATTAGCTGATTTAGCTTCTTCCGATCTCATTTTACCAAATTCTTTTCCACTTACCGTTTTGTCTTTACCATAAGCATTGCCATTTGAAGCTTTATTTTCCTTTGCTCCTTTATCTTTAGGTTCCTTGCTTTCAGAACCATTGACATCATCGTCATCGCGACTACGGTCGCCCTTATCTTTATCTTTTTTACTTTTATCCTTGCCCTTGCCTTTGCCAATTCCACCTTGGTCATCATCGCCTCCTTCTATATCGTCATCTCCTCCTCCTATATCATCATCTCCGTCATAATCATTTTGACCATTATCATCGTCGCCATTTTTTACTTTGTCCTTGCCCTTTCCTTTTCCTTTGGAATTGCCTTTTCCCTTTCCTTTTTGTCCCGCTTGTTCTATCACTTCCCCAGCCTCTTCTGCCGTTTCTTCTACTTTATCCTTATTAGCCTTCCAGTCTTTTTTGCCTTTCTTGATTGCCTTTTCGGTTTTATCCTTGGCCGCTTTGCCTTTTCCTTGCCCTTGTGCTTCGACATTTGTTGGTAACAAAGCCAAAGTCAAAACGGAGAGCATTGCAATAAAAACTTTTAAATTCTTCATGAAATTTAGTTTAGGTGTTTAATAAATTTGTCTTTCTAACAGGGGCTTAATTATCAAATTCCTTGCTTAGTTCATCCATTGCATTGTCCAACTCTTTTACTTCTTGTTCTAATTCTTGAGTTAAACTATCAATTACGATGGTTTCCTCTACTGTTTTGATGGTTTCGGCACTGTTTTCACTATTAGAGGATTGTTCCTGAGAGTTACAGGCCATAAAGAAAAATAGGCCGCTAACTAGGAAGAGGATACTTTTTAGACGCATGATTTTTGATTTAGGTAGTGTGAAAAGATAAAATAATGTGTAATTAACCAAATTTTAACGACTTAGCCACTTTTTCGATCCATTTTAAAAAATTGTAATTTTTGTAGAATTGCTCGATTTTTCCTTACTTTGTAACTATTTTTGAGCCCTTTTTGCGCTCAAATTCAAATTTGACCTTCAAGCCAAAAAAAACTTTAATTTTTCTATCCATATGTTTAAAAACCTTAAGTCGCTTTTTATAAACGAAGAGGAGGATGCCAACAAAAGTTCGAGTGAAGATTCTGCTCCAGTAGAGGAGCTGAAAACGCCAGTCACGTCGAGCACAAAAGGTACTAGTAGTACGTCTGTTCCTCCAGTTTCTCCTGGAAAGATTACCGATAAGTTCAACAATATTCTTTTAGGCGCAATGGAAGCCAATAATATCGATGGTTTTGATTATCTCGAATATCGGCAATCCCTGCAGTCGCTCAAAAAAATGGATATGGATGAAGCGACTCAGTACAAATCAGCGTATGCAATGGCCCAAACCATGGGCGCCAGTCCAGAGTATCTGATTAAAACGGCCAATCACTACATGGACATCTTGAAAAAAGAAGAAGCCAAATTTGGGGAAGCCCTTCAAAATCAAAGAGTCCGTCAAGTAGGAGAGAAGGAGCAGCAATTGAAAGATTTGGAACAAATGATTCGCGACAAGGCGGAGCAAATCCAAAAAATGAGCAAAGACATCGAACAGCATCAAGTCCAAATGCAACAAATCGAAACGGAAGTTGCCCAGTCTAGTGCCAAAGTAGAGTCGACCAAAAACAATTTCATCGCTTCTTTCAATGCCATCGTAGTGCAAATCAAGGCGGATGTAGAAAATATGCAGAAATATCTTAAGTAAATTGTTATCTCTTACGAGTATGGTTTAAATTTTAGTCTAAACCTGCTACAAGGAGAAGCGATACTTAATCCTCTTTTTACTTTTCGAATTTAATACTTTACTGTTTAGAATGGAATCACAAAATAAAAAAGGAAAGTCTTTTTGGAAAAAACCGGAAGGGATCACCGGAGCCATATTTTTAGGGGGAGCCCTAGTGGGCGGTGGACTTTTGCTTAATGCCGCTTGGCCAATTATCGTTAGTGGGTTCACCAACACTTTCGCTGTAGTCGGAATGCTCATCGTACTGGCTTCTTTGGTGTATATGGTTTTAGATCCAAAGATGCGAAACCTCGTTTGGTACATGTATAAAAGCGTGATGCGCTGGATTACTGGTTTGTTTGTCCAAATTGACCCAATCGGTATCCTTAAATCCTATGTAGAAGATCTCAAGGATAATTTGCGAAAAATGAATCGCCAAATTAGCCAACTCCGAGGCCAAATGCACAAGATGAAAGAGCTGATCGTCAATAATCAACGCCAGATCGAAAGCAACCTCAGCTTGGCCAATAAAGCCAAACAAAAAAACAAACAAGCACAAATGATTCTCAAGTCCCGAAAAGCCGGACGACTAAAGGAATCAAATATGCGCTTGGAGGATTTATACAAAAAAATGGAAGTCCTTTATCGAGTCCTCACCAAGATGTATGAAAACTCGGAGGTGATGATGGAAGACATCAAGGATCAAGTAGAAATGAAAGAGCAAGAGAGCAAAGCCATTCGAGCTAGCCACTCTGCTATGAAAAGTGCCATGAGTGTCATTTCTGGTGATCCAGATAAACGCGCCATGTTTGATCAAGCGATGGAAGCCGTAGCCGATGATGTGGCCAACAAGGTAGGAGAGATGGAACGCTTTATGGAAATGTCTGCCAACTTTATGGATTCGGTAGACTTACAAAATGGCGTCTTCGAAGAAGAAGGTTTGCAGATGTTGGAGAAGTGGGAAAAAGAAGGAATTTCCCTAATCCTCGGAGATGAAAAAGAATCTTTGGTTTTACAAGGCAATAGCGATAACGAAACCTTGGACCTCAATTCTCCAGTTGCCAAACCAGAACGATTGGAAGATCACCGCAACCAATACGATTCTTTTTTTGAATAATGGCTTGGTATTCGCCTACTTGCTCTTTGCCGAAGTCCTCCTCGTGAGTGCTTCAATAATTAAACACAATCAATTAAAAAAATAATACACACAAAATGGCAGCTCGTCTTACCACTTTATCAAAATTTTTAATCACCCTCCTAATCGTCGCAGGGATTTTCTTTGCAGGCCGATACTTCTTAAAAGAAACAGAAACGGGTCGTAATCTTCAAGAAGAAGCCGCCCAACAAATTGAGGGCAATGGAACAAACTCTAGTTCCAACTCTAGCTCTAGTTCGAATGATCCGGATGTGATCAAAGTCGGAGTCGTGACTTGGGGAGGATACGCAGGCGGACAATACTTCAATGAAGGTTTTGAAGCCACTACCAAATCTCGTTTTTATAAAGACTATGGTTTTAAAGTAGAATTTAAAGTACTCGATGATTTTGAAGCTTCCAGAAATGCTTTTAAAGCAGATGAAGTTAATTTACTTTGGACCACCATCGATGCCTTCCCAACGGAAGTACAAGGGCTTTCCGATTTTGATCCCGTTATCGTTTGGCAAGCCGATTGGTCGC